>NZ_JAIUHI010000030.1:0-40959 GCF_020165035.1 Mesorhizobium sp. CA6
CGTCGCGGAGGTCGTCCCCCGCTCCGTCCCGGCTTCGCCGGGCCACCTCTCCCCCGCTTTTCGCGGGGGCGAGGAACTCGCGCCAAGCTTACTCACACCACCTCGAACACAAACGTCTTCACCAGCGCGTCCGGATCGCCGATGGCATAGCAGCGGAACCACGGGCTCTCCTCGACCAGCCGCCATTTCCCCGCCTCTGCCAACTCGTCGAACACTGCCTGGAAGCCTCCGCTCTCGAAAACCTGGTCGCGCACGGTGAAGATGGCGTGGCCGCCGCTTTTGGTGATGCGCACCAGTTCATGCAATCCCGAAGCCGGCGCGTGGCCGATGGTGAAGACGCCGGTCGAGAAGAAGGCGCGGAAATGCCGGTCGGGCCAGGGCAGCGGGCCGCCGAGCATCGCCTTCTTCAGCTCGCTATAGGCCGGCCTGCCATTGGCCTGACGGCTGCCGGCGATCTTCAGCATGTCGTCGGAGAGGTCGAGCCCGGCGATGTCGCCATAGCCCAAAGCCTTCAGCGACGGCCCCGACAGGCCCGTGCCGCAGCCGGCGTCGAGCAGCGGACCTTCGCCCGCCGGCACGTGCCGCGCCACCCAGGCGGCGATGAGGAAAGGCAGAAGGTAGCCCAGCGAGGCGGTCTCGCTGTCGTAAGTCGCCGCCCAGTCGGCATAGGCCTTTGCGAGCCCTTCCGGCGAATCGGCCGAATAGACGGAATCCAGCGCCGCATTGGCTTTGTCGAAATTCATGGGCGTCTCCTCCGCCGGATGCACATGACCCAAGCTAGAGCAATTCCAGGAAAAGTGGGAACCGGTTTTCCGTCCGGAATTGCGTCAAAAACAATGAGGGAGCGCGGACTTTGCTTCCGGCTATTCCTGATGCTGGCGGCGCAGCCGCTGTTCCAGCGCCCGCAGTGCCAGCGACAGGCCGACGGTGAGGATCAGGTAGATATAGGCGACGATCGAATAGGTCTCGAAGAAGCGGAAGGAGCCCGCGGCATAGACCTTGCCCATCTGGGTGATGTCGGCGACGCCGAGCACCGAGACCAGCGAGGAATCCTTGACCATGGCGACGAAGTCGTTGCCGAGCGGCGGCAGGATGGTGCGGATCGCCTGCGGGAAGACGATCAGCCGGAAGCGCTGGACTCGGCTGAGCCCGAGCGCCTTGGCCGCCTCGATCTGGCCCTTCTCGACCGACTGGATGCCGGCGCGGAACACTTCCGAGATGAAGGCCGAGTAGCCGATGGTCAAAGCCATGATGGCGCGCCAGAGCAGCGAGACGTCGCGCACCAGCAGCTCGCCGATCAGGCCGGCGCCCCGCAGCGGCGCGGTCAGCGCATTCCAGGCGGCGACGAAGGCCGGCGCGCCGGCAAAGGCGATCCAGAACAAAAGCACCAGGATCGGCACGCCGCGGATGATCTCGACATAGAAGCGCGCGGTCTGGCGCAGCCACTGCGATCCGGATAGCGCCATCAGCGCGATGCCAAGCCCGAAGGCGGAGGCTAAAGCGAAAGCGACCGCAGTGACGAAGATGGTGATGCCGATGCCCTTGGTGACGGTGGCGAAGACTTGCGCATAGAGGTCGCTGGAGGCGATGGCGACAGCGGCGGCCAGTGCCAGAACGAGGGCGGCCGCCAGCCACCAGGGGAATTCGGGTTTGGATGTGGGTGTCGGCATCAGGTGTTGCCGGCAAGATAGTTGCGAAGGTCGCGTTCCGGCACACCCCCCTCTGCCCTGCCGGGCATCTCCCCCGCAAGGGGGGAGATTGGCAGCTTCCGCCACGGCGATTTTTCTTCAGCGCTGGCGATTAGCGAAGGTCTGCGAGATAGTCGATCTCCCCCCTTGCGGGGGAGATGTCCGGCAGGACAGAGGGGGGTGCCTGGGCGCAATGTCAGCGTGATTTTTTGTACACGCACTATTCCCAACAACAGCGCCTACTGCCCCATCTTGTAATCGAGGAACCACTTCTTGTTGAGCTTGTCCAACGTGCCGTCCGCCTTGAGCGCGGCGATGGCGGCATTGACCGGCTTCACCAGGTCCGAGCCCTTCGGGAAGATGAACCCAAAATCCTCGGTGCCGAGCGGTCCGCCGATCAGCTTCAGCTTGCCTTCGGAGGCATCGACATAGCCCTTGCCGGCGGTGCCGTCGGTGAGCGCCATGTCGACGTCGCCCGATTTCAGCGCCTGCACGGTTGCCCCAAAGGTCTCGAACAGCTTTATCCGCGGGTTCTGCTCATTGCCGTCGAGCACGCTGTAGACGGCGGTGTAGAAGGGCGTGGTACCGGGCTGGGCGCCGATCAGCCCGTCCTTGAAGGCGGCGAAGCTCTTGGCGTCGGTGAAGCGGCTTTCGTCGCCGCGCACCAGCATGAACTGCTCCGAGCGCATATAGGGATCGGAAAAGTCGACCTTCTCCTTGCGGTCGTCCTTGATGGTGATGCCGGTCATGCCGATGTTGTACTGGTTGTCGGAGACCGCCTGGATCATCGCGTCCCAGGAGGTGTTCTGGTATTCGACCTTGAAGTTCAGCCGCTTGGCGATCTCGTCCATCGCGTCATATTCCCAGCCGATCTGCTTGCCGGTCTTCTTGTCGATGAACTGCAGCGGCGGATAGGCGTTTTCCGTCACCACCACGACCTTCCTGCCGCCGAGGTCCGGCAAATTGTCGGCGAGCGCCGCGACAGGCGCGAGAAGCCAGGCCACCATGGCGGCCAGCAGCAGTTTCGACTTGGTCATGACAAACTCCCCGAAGATGATTGGCGGCGCGATGTTCACGCGCCAAGAGAAAATCCGGCGCCGACTTTAGCTTGCCGCAAGCGCCTTGCAAGCCGCTCCGCACTGCCGCGGCGCGTGAATGCGCAATCCAGTGCTCTTCAAGGATGGTTTCGAAACGCGAAGGCTTCGATCAAATTCCGCACGCTTGCGACAGCTGCACAACGAAAAAGGCGGCCGAAGCCGCCTTTCCGAAACCTGTCTCGCAAAACCTTATTCGGCCGAAGCGGCCTCGGCGGCAGCCTTTTTCTCGGCGGCTTCCTTGGCGGCCGTCTCGGCGGCCAGCGCCTGGGCGGCGGCGACCTTTTCGGCCTCGATGCGGGCGCGTTCGGCGTTCAGCGCATCGCGCTCTTCATCGTTCAGCTTGCGGGCGCGTACGCCGGTGTTTTCCGAAATGCGGGCCGACTTGCCGCGACGGTCGCGCAGGTAATAGAGCTTGGCGCGGCGAACCTTGCCGCGGCGCACGATCTCGACGCCCTCGACCATCGGCGAGTAGACCGGGAAAACGCGCTCCACGCCTTCGCCGTAGGAAATCTTGCGTACGGTGAAATTCTCCTGGAAGCCCGAGCCGGCGCGGGCGATGACGACGCCCTCATAGGCCTGGACGCGGGTGCGGGTGCCTTCGGTGACGCGCACCTGGACGCGCACGGTGTCGCCCGGCTGGAATTCGGGCAGCTTGCGCTTGGCTTCGATCTTGGCGGCCTGTTCGGCCTCGAGCTGACGGATGAGATCCATCTCAAATATCCACTTCTTGTTCTTCCGACAGTCAGAGCGTCCTGCGCTCGCCTTGCAGTTCCAATGACCGCTCGGCTATGCCCTTTGTCGAAACATCGGGCAGGGACGGCTACACCGCACTTGTTGACGGGTCCAGAAGATCGTTCTTCCGGTTCGGGCGGGCACATACAGCCATTTTGCCGCTTTGTCACGCCCTAATGCATGTCGCGCGGACGTGTGCGCGGTTCCGGGACGACGTGCACCGAAACAAGGGCGTTGCGGCATATTCCTGCGTCCATGGCCCCACGTTTACGCCGCCGTGCCGGGTTGCGCGCGGCTCGCAAGCTTCCTAAGCGGGGAAAATGACTTTTTTCGATGCCGCCTTGCTCTTTCTCTCGGGTTTTGTCTCCGGCGCGGTCAATGCCGTCGCCGGTGGCGGCACCTTCGTCACCTTCGGGGCCATGAGCTTGGTCGGCCTGCCGCCGATCGTCGCCAATGCCACCTCCTCGGTGACGCAATTTCCCGGCTACATCACCTCGACGCTCGCCTATCTCGACGACATCAGGCATTTCTGGCGCCAGGCGCTGCTGCTCTGCGTCATCTCCGCCCTCGGCGCGGTGGCCGGCTCGCTGATCCTGCTTGCGCTCTCCAACCCGTCCTTCCGCGCGCTGGTGCCCTGGCTGCTGATCGCCGCCACCGCGCTGTTCGCCGCCGGGCCGTGGCTGAAACCGGCGCCCAAGCCTGGGGCCGAAGCCAAGGTCGGCTCATTCGCCGGATCGCTCGCCCAGTTCGCGACCTCCGTCTATGGCGGCTTTTTCGGCGCCGGCATGGGCGTGATGATGCTGGCGACGCTCGGCCTGACGCAGGCCGGCGACTACCACCGGCTCAACGCGCTGAAGAACATGCTTGCCGTGGTGATCGCAGCCATCGCCATCCTGGTCTTCGTTTCGGGCGGCGTCGTCGCCTGGCCGCAGGCGATCGTCATGATCCCGGGCGGCGCGCTCGGCGGTTATGCCGGCGTCTGGATGGCCAAGCGCGTGCCGCAAAATCTCGTGCGCGGCTTCGTCGTCGCCGTCGGCCTGTTCCTGGCCTTTTATTATTTCACCAAGGGCTGAGCAGCCCTCAGCAGATCCGGCCGCCGTTCCCGCGTCAGCTTCTCGGCCTCCGCGCGACGCCATTCGGCAATCTTCTTGTGGTTGCCGGAAATCAGCACGTCGGGAATCGGTCTGCCTTCGAACTCCTGCGGACGCGTGTAGTGCGGATGCTCGAGCAGGCCGTTCTCGAAACTTTCTTCCTCGCCCGACACGGCATTGCCCATGACGCCCGGCAGCAGCCGCACCACGGCATCGAGCAGCACAAGTGCTGCCGGCTCGCCGCCCGACAGGATGAAATCGCCGACCGAGACCTCCTCCAGCCCCCGCGCCTCGATCAGCCGCTGGTCGACGCCTTCGAAGCGGCCGCACAGGATGACCGCTCCCGGCCCGGCGGCGAGCTCGCGCACACGCGCCTGCGTCAGCGGTTTGCCGCGCGGGCTCATCAGCAGCCTTGGGCGCTCGTCGCCCGGCGGCGAGGCGTGGTCGATGGCTTTGGCCAGCACGTCGGCGCGCATCACCATGCCGGCGCCGCCGCCGGCCGGCGTGTCGTCGACGGTGCGGTGCTTGTCGGTGGCGAAATCGCGGATCTGGATCGCTTCGAGCGACCAAGTTCCGGCCTCCAGCGCGCGGCCGGCCAGCGACAGGCCGAGCGCGCCCGGAAACATCTCCGGATAGAGCGTCAGCACCGAGGCGGCAAAGCTCACCGGTTGCCCCCGGCATCCTTCGGTCCGCGCGGCCGACCCTTCGGGTCGAAGCCGGCATCCCTAGGCGCTTCGTCGCCTTCTTCGTCTTCGACCAGCCCCGCCGCCTGAGGGTTGACCTCAACGAATCCGTCGGCGATCGAGACATGCGGCACCGCGGCCTGCGTGAACGGAATCAGCACGCCCTTGCGACCGGCAAGCGTGACGTCGAGTATGTCGCCGCCACCGAAATTATGCACGGCGACGACCCTGCCGATGACGCCCGTATCATCCCTGACATCGAGGCCGATGAGATCGGCGTGATAGAACTCGTCCTCCTCGCCGTCGTCGGGCAGCACCGAGCGGTCGACGAAAAGCTCGGTGCCGGCCAGCGCCTCGGCGGCGTTGCGGTCACCGACGCCTTTGAAACGCACGACCACCACAGTCCCGGCCGGCCTGATATCGGTGATCTGGAAGACGCGGCCGTCCCTGGCATAAAGCGGGCCGTAATCGGCCAGCGCCAGCGGGTCTCCGGTGAAGGTTTTCACCCGCAATTCGCCCTTGATGCCGTGCGCGGCACCGATCACGGCCATCTGTACGGGGTTTTCGAGCTTCGGCATCGGCGGCGCTTCCTTTGCCCTGCTTTAATCCCCTCAAGCCGTCATTTCAATGACGGCCTCTTCACCGCTTCCTAACCCGCACGTCCGAAACTGCCAAAAACGGAAAAAGCCTATGCAGGAATTCCTCATCCCGGCAAAACCCGACCTTCAGGCGGCGCGCGAGACCTGGCTGAAAGGGCTGGCGCATGAGCGCCGCCTGTCGCCGGAGACGGTCGAGGCCTATGAGCGCGACACCCGCCAGTTCCTGCATTTCTTGACCGGCCATTGCGGCGGCGCGCCGGGTATCTCCGACATCACGGACCTGCGGCCGGCCGATCTGCGCGGCTTCCTCGCTGCGCGGCGCAATGAAGGCGCTGGCGCCCGCACGCTGGGGCGCGGCCTTGCCGGCATCCGCTCGCTGCTGCGCTTTCTCGAAAAACGCGGGATGGTCAACGCGGCAGGCGCCGCAGCCCTGCGCGCGCCGCGCCAGCCGAAATCGCTGCCCAAGCCGCTGACGGCAAGCGACGCCAGGCAGGTCGTGGCGATGGAGGGCCAACTGGCGGAAGAGCCGTGGATCGCCGCACGCAACGCCGCCGTGCTGACGCTGCTCTACGGCTCCGGCCTGCGCATCTCCGAGGCGCTGGGCCTGACCGGCGCCGACCTCGCAACGGAAGCCGACAGTGTGCTGCGCGTCACCGGCAAGGGCGGCAAGACGCGGCTGGTGCCGGTGCTGCCGGTGGCCCGCAGGGCGGTGGCGGAATACCGCAGGCTCTGCCCTTTCCATATCGGTCCTGACGGCCTTTTGTTCCGCGGCGCCCGCGGCGGCCCGCTCAACCCCGCCATCGTCCAGCGCGAGATGGCGAAGCTGCGCTCGGCGCTGAACCTGCCCGACACCGCGACGCCGCATGCCCTGCGCCACTCCTTCGCCACCCATCTGCTCGGCCGTGGCGGCGACCTGCGCACCATCCAGGAGCTGCTCGGCCACGCCAGCCTGTCGACCACGCAGATCTATACCGGCGTCGACACCGCAAGGCTGCTCGACATCTACGAGAAAGCGCATCCAAGGGCGTGATCGCTTCTGAGGCCATTCGGAGCCCTCCGAACTCGTCATTCTAGGGCGAAGCAAGGAGCGGAGCGACGCGCGCAGACCCTGGAATCCATGCCGTGCACTCGGCCGTGGGGTGCAACGGTGCAGAATTCTGGGCCGCAGCGGCGCTTTGAAGGCACGGCATGGATCCTCGGGTCTGCGCGCGTCGCTTCGCTCCTTGCTCCGCCCGTGGATGACGACGTGATGGGCGTTTCCGCTAACCACCAAGGCGCGCCATGTCCATACGCGTCGCCAACCCGCAGAACGTCTACGCCGCAAACCAGAACCGACCGAAGACAATTTCCCCGATCCGATTAACCGTTTTGCCGCTTTTCGGCGCTAAGATGCTTCTTCATGAAACGCGTCATCGCCATCGCCGACCGCGCGGCCCTTGTCTCGTTGAAGCTGCTTGCGGCGCTCAACCTGCTGTTTTTCCTGTCTTTCCTCGTCGTTATGCTGCTCGCTGGCCGGGCGCATGCCGAAATGGCCAATTGCGTCGGCACCGATCTGTTGACAGCGCTGGAAAAGAACGATCCCGCCGCCTTCAGGAAGGTCGAGACCGAGGCGGCGGCCGTACCCAACGGCAAAGGGCTGCTGTGGAAACTGGAGAAGCCGGGCGAAAAGCCGTCTTACCTGTTCGGCACCATGCACATGACCGACACGCGCGTCACCACGCTGCCGGCCGCCGCGCAAAAAGCCTATGACGGCGCCGACACCATCGTCATCGAGACCACCGACGCGATGGACAAGGCCAAGATGATGGCCGCCATGGCCAGCGAACCCGGCCTGATGATGTTCACCGACAGCACCACCTTGTCGTCGCTCTTGTCGCCGGACGATGCGGCGGCGCTAGACAAGGGGCTGGACGCGCGCGGCATCCCGCCGGCGACGGTCGCCAAGATGAAGCCGTGGATCCTGTCGGCGATGATGGCGTTGCCGGCCTGCGAGGTGGCGCGCCAGAGCGCCGGCGAACCCGTGCTGGACGTCAAGCTTGCCTCGGACGCCAAGGCTTCGGGAAAGGACGTCGAAGGGCTCGAAACCGCCGTCGATCAATTGCGCGCCATGGCTTCGCTGCCGATCGAATTCCACATGAAGAGCCTAGTCGAGACGATGAAGCTCGGCGACAAGGTGAACGACGTCAACGAGACGATGATCGTGCTCTACCAGCGTGGCGAGGTCGGCATGTTCTGGCCGCTGTTCCGCGCAGTGCTGCCGGAGACGGCGGACGACAAGGCCGGCTATGCCGTCTTCGAGCAGACCATGATCACCAGCCGCAACAAGGTGATGGCGGCGCATGCCGGGCCGATTTTGGCCAAGGGCAATGTCTTCATGGCCGTCGGCGCCATGCATCTGCCCGGTCCGGAAGGACTGGTCGAGGATTTTCGCAAGGCAGGGTATAGTGTTACCGCCGTCAACTGAGTCGTCTGGCGGCTGGCGGACCTGAAAACGCCGGTTTTTCAGCGCTTTCCGTCCGTTCGCGTGAAACCCGATGCGGGCTCAGCGCGTTGATGGCTGTTATTTTGATGACTTTCATCCAAGGAGGACACGTTTCATGGCGAACCCTAACGATCCCTACACCCCTTCGAGCACGCCTCCCACATCGCGTGGCGGTGGTGGCGGCAGCGGGTGGCTGATCGCCCTTGTTGTCATTATCCTGGCCATTGTTGCGTATTATGTCTTCGGCAGAAGCGGCGGCGAGCACGCCCCCGCCCCGTCTGAGCCGCCGGCGGCCAGCACGCCCGCTCCGGCGCCTGCAACGCCTGAACCAGCGCCGGCAACTCCGGCTCCTGCGCCTACGCCCACTCCGGCGCCAGCCCCAGCTCCTGCACCCTCGCCGGCCCCGACTCCGGCTCCGGCGCCAGCTCCGGCTCAGTGATCGGGCTGCACCTAACAACAAACGGCCCGCCGAAAGGCGGGCCGTTTCGTTTGCGAGCTGCGTTCGCCGCCTATCGCGCGGTCAGATATGAATCGGCTTGAAGAACGTCGCCAGCGCCGCTTCCTTCACCGCTTCCGACATCGTCGGATGCGCGTGGCAGGTCCGCGCCAGGTCTTCGGACGAACCGCCGAATTCCATCAGCACCGCCGCCTCGTGGATCATCTCGCCGGCGCCGAAGCCGACGATATGGACGCCGAGCACGCGGTCGCTCGCCTTGTCGGCCAGGATCTTCACGAAGCCGTCGGTGTGCAGCATGGCGCGCGCGCGGCCATTGGCGCTGAACGGGAATTTCCCGGCCTTGTAGTCGATGCCGGCCTTCTTCAGCTCTTCCTCGGTCTTGCCGACCGAAGCGATTTCCGGGCTGGTGTAGACGACGCTCGGGATGACGTCGTAGTTCACATGGCCGGCCTGGCCGGCGATCGTCTCGGCCACCGCGACGCCTTCGTCCTCGGCCTTGTGCGCCAGCATCGGCCCCGCGATGACGTCGCCGATGGCATAGATGCCGGGAACATTGGTCCTGAGATGTCCGTCGGTCTTGACGCGGCCGCGCTCGTCCATCTCGACGCCCGCTTCCTTCAGCCCCAGGCTGTCGGCATAGGGCCGCCGCCCGGTGGCGACCAGCACGACGTCCGCCTCGATGGTTTCGGCCGCGCCGCCCTTGACCGGCTCGAAGGTGACGCTGGCGCCCTTCTTGACCTTGGAGACGCCGGTGACCTTGGCGCCGAGCTTGAACTCGAAACCCTGCTTGGAGAGCAGCCGCTGGAACTGCTTCGACACCTCGCCGTCCATGCCGCCCAGGATAGTGTCCAGGAACTCGACGACCGTGACCTTGGCGCCGAGCCTGGCCCACACCGAGCCGAGCTCCAGCCCGATGACGCCGCCACCGACCACCACCAAGCTGGCCGGCACCTTGGCCAGCGACAGCGCGCCGGTGGAGGAGACGATCACCTTCTCGTCGAAATCGACCTTGACGCCGGGAATGCCGGCGACATCGGAACCGGTGGCGATGACGATGTTCTTGGTCTCGATTTCCTCGACCTTGCCGTCCTCGCCGGTCACCGAAACCTTGCCGGCTCCGACCACTTTGCCGGTGCCGCGGAAGGAATCGATCTTGTTCTTCTTGAACAGGAAGGCAACGCCGTTGACGTTGGACGCAACCGTCGCGTCCTTATGCGCCATCATCTTCTTCAGATTGAGCTTCGGCGCGGGTAGCTCGATGCCCAGCGTATCGAAGGTATGGCCGGCTTCCGCGAACATCTCGGAGGCGTAGAGCAGCGCCTTCGACGGGATGCAGCCGATGTTGAGGCAGGTGCCGCCGAAGGTGGCGTTCTTCTCGACCACCGCCGTCTTCAGCCCGAGCTGCGCCGCCTTGATGGCGCAGACATAGCCGCCCGGGCCCGATCCGATGATAACGACGTCATAAGCCATGATGGTGTCCTTCTGGTCTGGCCCTCAGCGGCCGCCGCTCACATTCAGGATCGCGCCCGTTATATAGGAGGCAGCATCCGACAAAAGATAGAGAACCGCGCTGGCGACTTCGTCGGCCGTTCCTGCGCGTTTCATCGGCAGCAAATCCTGCATCCGCGCCACGCGATCGGGCTGGCCGCCCGAGGCATGGATTTCGGTCTCGGTGATGCCGGGGCTGACCGCGTTGACACGAATACCTTCGAGCACCACCTCACGCGCCAGACCGATGGTCATGGTGTCGATCGCGCCCTTGGAGGCGGCATAATCGACATATTCGCCGGGCGAGCCCAGCCTAGCCGCCGCCGAGGACAAGTTGACGATGGCGCCGCCCTGGCCGCCGTGTCGCGCCGACATGCGCTTGACCGCTTCGCGGGCGCAGAGAAAGGAGCCGACGACATTGATGCGCATCATGCGCTCCAGCCGCGCCGCGCTCATCTCGTCGACCCGCGCCTTGGCGTCGACGATGCCGGCATTGTTGACGAAGGCGTCGAGCCGGCCGAAGGCCCGGTCGACGGCTTCAAACATCGCCAGGACATCGGCCTCGTTCCCGACATCGCCTCTGACCGCGAAAGCATCGCCGCCGCCGGCTTTGAGCTCGGCGACCAGCATGTCCGCCGCCGCCTGGTTGGAGACATAGTTGACCGCCACCCGGTAGCCGGCCTGGCTCGCCTGCCGGCAGATGGCGGCGCCAATGCCGCGGCTGCCGCCAGTGACCAGCAGCGTCTTCCTGTCCGCGCTCATTCCTGGCAGCCTTTCAGCACGAAAATGTCCCATGGCACCTTGGAGAATCCGGCCGGACCATAGGCGGCCGACATCTCCAGCGACGCTCCGAGATCGGGAAAGATCAGGCTTTTCGGTGCGTCGGCGCCTTCGGCCGGCAGCAGGCCGATCGTGCCCTTGTCGTCGGCGCTGTAGACGACGCCTTCCCAGACCGTGCAGGCGGCAAGCTCCTCGCCGGTGACGTCGCCGGTCGGGCATTTGTACATCAGCGACCCGTGCGGCCGCGCGGCGCTGCCTTCAGTCCACATCGCGATGCCGTCGAGCACGACATTGTTGTCGAGGATCATGCGGAAGGCGTTGGTGATCGTCGCCGAGCTGCCGGCCGGCGTGAAGTCGATCTCGGCGCCACTCCGGGCCTCGCCATAGACGGCAAGCTGGATAGGGCAGGCGGCCTGGGCGCCGGAAGCCGACAACAAAACCGCCGATCTAGCCATCCACCGGATTATGGGTGAGGCAAGTATCCTCATCGATCGGCCTCGTTACGGCCATCGGCGTTTTCGAGCACTTCGAAGTCGGTCATCAGGAGCAGTGGTTCGCCGGATGCGTCCAACCCCCAGAAAGACCGATACGCGCCGTCGCCATAGCCAGTGTCGAACATGGCTACATTGATCGGGTTGCCTTCAATCGGACTGTCGATACAAAACCTGTCGATAGTGCACGCGACGTCGGCGAGATAGTCGTCAAGTTCCTCTTGGTCAGACATTATCGTCAGGAACGACTTGTCCATAAACGACGCAACCGCGTCATCAACGATAAATTCAAACTCATAGCCCGATGGACGGTCTCGAGCAAAGGTGGCCAATTCCCAACGCACCGGCAAGCCAGAGCCGAAACGCAATGCCGCCACGGCAATCTTGGTCCGAACCTGAAGCAATATGACCGGGTAGCGCCCCGGCTTTACCTTGCGGCTAAATGGCGGCCGTCCCAGTCCGGTGATGAGCGGATCGCAGGCAACGATTTCGCCGGTGGGCAATTCAAGCTCACCGATCGTGGTGACGGTGATCTTCCGTTCCGCCATCTCGGCAGAGCTGAGAGCGAAGACGCCGAGATTGCTGCTGATCTCGGAGGCCTCCCAATCGGCGGGCGAAGCGACCACGGGCAAGTCGGAGAAAAGCCAGACGCGTCCACGCCGAAGGAATCGGCGTAAGGCATCTGACCAGCCGCTCATTGCGGATCAGCTCCGATCACAGATCGAGCACCAGCCGCTCGGGATCCTCCAGGCTTTCCTTGACCCGCACCAGGAAGGTCACCGCTTCCTTGCCGTCGACAATGCGGTGATCGTAGCTGAGCGCCAGATACATCATCGGCCGGATGACGATCTGGCCGCCGACGACCATCGGCCGCTCCTGGATCTTGTGCATGCCGAGAATGCCCGACTGCGGCGCATTCAGGATCGGCGTCGACATCAGCGACCCGTAAACACCACCGTTGGAAATCGTAAACGTCCCGCCTTGCATATCCGCCACCGAAAGCTTGCCGTCGCGCGCGGCAAGGCCCAGGCGGCCGATCTCCTTCTCGATCTCGGCGATGGACATCTGGTCGGCGTCGCGCACCACCGGCACCACCAGGCCCTTGTCGGTGCCGACGGCGACGCCGACATGGGCAAAGTTCTTGTAGATGATGTCGGTGCCGTCGATCTCGGCATTGACCGCCGGGATCTCCTTCAGCGCATGCGTGACAGCCTTGGTGAAGAAGCCCATGAAGCCGAGCTTCACGCCATGCTTCTTCTCGAACACGTCCTTGTATTTGGCCCTCAGCGCCATCACCGCGCTCATATCCACCTCGTTGAAGGTGGTGAGCATGGCGGCGGTCGACTGCGCCTCCTTCAGGCGGCGCGCGATGGTCTGGCGCAGCTTGGTCATGCGCACGCGCTCCTCGCGCGGCGCATCATCGGCGGTGGACGGCGCGCGGGCCGCGGCGGGCGCCGGAGCGGCCTTCGGCGTCTCGGCCGGCTGGGAAGGGGCGCCCTTGGCGATGGCGTCGAGCACATCGCCCTTCAGCACCTGGCCGCGCTTGCCGGAACCGGACAGCTGGTCGACCGAGAGATTGTGTTCCGCGATCAGTTTGGCCGCGGCCGGCGCCGGCGGCATGGTGCGCGGCTCGACCGGACCAGCGTCGCCGGCCATCTTGGCGGTTTCGGCCGCCGCCTGCTTGGTGGTGGACGCGGCGTCCGGGCTGGAAGCCTGCGCCACCGCCTGCGGCTTGGTGGCGGGCGCTGCAGCCGCGCCGCCGGCCGAAATCGAGCCGAGCAGCGCGCCGACATTGACCGTCTCGCCCTCCTTGACCGCGATCTCGGCCAGCGTTCCGGCGCCCGCGGCGGGCACTTCCACCGTCACCTTGTCGGTTTCGAGCTCGACCAGGGGCTCGTCGGCGGCGATCGCGTCGCCGACCTTCTTGAACCACTTGCCGACAGTCGCCTCGGTGACGGATTCGCCGAGAGTGGGGACGCGGATTTCGGTAGCCATTGTGCCTGTCCGTTGTCTTCTTGAGGTCTGTTTCGTCCGGTCTGCTTACGCGCCCGGCCCTATTCGCCGAGCGCGTCGTCGAGCAGCGCCGCAAGCTGGCTGAGATGCTTCGACATCAACCCTGTCGCCGGCGAGGCCGAGGCCGGCCGTCCAGTGTAGCGCACCCGCTGATGCTTGGCGTCGATATGCGCCAGCACCCATTCGAGATAGGGATCGATGAACGACCAGGCGCCCATGTTCTTGGGCTCTTCCTGGCACCACACCATCTCGGCGTTGCGGAAGCGTGACAGCTCGGTGATCAGCGCCTTGGCCGGGAACGGATAGAGCTGTTCGACGCGCAGCAGGTAGATGTCGTTGATGCCGCGCTTCTCCCGCTCCTCATAGAGGTCGTAATAGACCTTGCCCGAGCACAGCACGACGCGGCGTATCTTGGAGTCCTTCACCAGCTTGATCGGCTGGTCGGCCAAGAGCTGCGCATCGTCCCAAAGCAGTCGGTGGAACGAGCTTTCGCCCGACATCTCCGACAGCGTCGACACCGCGCGCTTGTGGCGCAGCAGCGACTTCGGCGTCATCAGGATCAGCGGCTTGCGGAAGTCGCGCTTCAGCTGTCGGCGCAGGATATGGAAATAATTGGCCGGCGTGGTGACGTTGGCGACCTGCATGTTGTCTTCCGCGCAGAGCTGCAGGAAGCGCTCCAGCCGCGCCGACGAGTGCTCCGGCCCCTGGCCCTCATAGCCATGCGGCAGCAGGCAGACGAGACCCGACATGCGGAGCCACTTGCGCTCGCCCGATGAGATGAACTGGTCGAACACCACCTGGGCGCCATTGGCGAAGTCGCCGAACTGCGCTTCCCAGAGCGTCAGTGCCTTGGGCTCGGCCAGGCTGTAGCCGTATTCGAAGCCGAGCACCGCCTCTTCCGAGAGCATCGAGTTGATGACCTCGTATCCGGCCTGCGCCGCCGAGAGATTGTTCAGCGGGATATAGCGGGTCTCGTCGCGCTGGTCGTAAAGCACCGAATGGCGCTGCGAGAAGGTGCCGCGTTCCGAATCCTGGCCGGAAAGCCGGATCGGATTGCCGTCGAGCAGGATGGCGCCGAAGGCCAGCGCCTCGGCCGTCGACCAGTCGATGCCTTCGCCCGACTCGATCGCCTGGCGGCGGTTTTCGAGGAAGCGCAGGATGGTCTTGTGCGCCTCGAAATCCTTCGGCACCTCGGTCAGCTTCTTGCCGATCTCCTTCAGCGTGCGCACCGGCACGGCGGTCTTGCCGCGCCGCTGTTCGTCCTGGTTGTCGGCGGTGCGAAGTCCCGACCACGCGCCGTCCAGCCAGTCGGCCTTGTTGGGCTTGTAGTGCTGGCCGACTTCCCATTCGGCTTCCAGATGTGCGCGCCAGTCGGCCCGCATCTTGTCGACTTCGGCCTGGGTGACGTGGCCTTCGGCGATCAGCCGGTCGGCATAGATCTGCACCACCGTCTTATGGCTGCGGATGTTGCGGTACATGATCGGCTGGGTGAAGGACGGTTCGTCGCCCTCATTGTGGCCGAAGCGGCGGTAGCAGAACATGTCCACCACCACCGGCTTGTGGAACTTCATGCGGAATTCGGTCGCAACCTTCGCGGCATGCACCACCGCTTCCGGATCGTCGCCATTGACGTGGAAGATCGGCGCCTCGATCATCTTGGCCACATCCGACGGATAGGGCGAGGAGCGCGAGAAGCGCGGATTGGTGGTGAAACCGATCTGGTTGTTGATGATGAAATGCAGCGTGCCGGCGACGCGATGCCCGCGCAGGCCCGACAGGCCGAGGATTTCCGCGATCACGCCCTGGCCGGCAAAGGCGGCGTCGCCGTGCAAAAGCAGCGGCATGACCTTGGCGCGCTCAGACAGCGGCACGATCTCGCCGCGCTCACGGCCGGACAACTGATCCTGCTTGGCGCGCGCCTTGCCCATCACGACAGGGTCGACGATTTCCAGATGCGAGGGATTGGCCGTCAGCGACAGGTGCACCTTGTTGCCGTCGAACTCGCGGTCCGACGAGGCGCCGAGGTGATACTTGACGTCGCCCGAGCCTTCGACTTCGTCGGGAGCCGCCGAGCCGCCCTTGAATTCGTGGAAGATGGCGCGGTGCGGCTTGGCCATTACCTGGGAGAGCACGTTGAGGCGGCCGCGATGCGCCATGCCGAGCACGATTTCCTTCAGGCCGAGCTGGCCGCCGCGCTTTACGATCTGTTCCAGCGCCGGGATCAGCGACTCGCTGCCATCGAGGCCGAAACGCTTGGTGCCCTTGTACTTGACGTCGATATATTGCTCGAAGCCCTCGGCCTCGACCAGCTTCGACAGGATCGCCTTCTTGCCGGTGGCGGTGAAGGTGATCTCCTTGTCGGCGCCTTCGATGCGCGCTTGGATCCAGGCCTTCTCTTCCGGGTCGGAGATGTGCATGAACTCGACGCCGAGCGTCGAGCAATAGGTGCGGGTCAGGATATCCAGCATCTGCCGGATGGTGCCGAATTCGAGGCCCAGCACATTGTCGAGGAAGATCGGCCGATCGTAATCGGCTTCGGTGAAGCCATAATTCTCCGGCGACAGCTCGTTGTAATCCTCGAGCGGCTTGGCGATGCCGAGCGGGTCGAGATTGGCGTGCAGGTGGCCGCGCATGCGGTAGGCGCGGATCATCATGATGGCGCGCACGGAATCGCGCGTCGCCTGGTGCACGTCGGCGTCGGAAAGCATCGCGCCGTTGATGACGGCTTTTTCCTTGACCTTCTTTTCGATCGCCTTTTCGACGAGACCCCAATTGCCGTCTAGCGCCGAGACCAGCTCGCCATTGGCCTGCAGCGGCCAGGAAGGCTTCGCCCAGGACGCACCCTTGGCGTTCTTGCGGACATCGCCCGCGTCGTCCTTCAGCGCCGCGAAGAAATCCTGCCACTCCGGATCGACGGAGGCGGGATTGTCCTCATAGGCCGCGTAGAGCGCGTCGATATAGTCGGCATTGCCGCCATAGAGGAATGAGGTGAGCGAGAATTGGTCGTTGGCCTGATCTTGTCTTGCCATTTTCGTCTGCGGAGCCTGGCTCCGTCTCCTTTTTGGAGCGAATAGTGAGTAGCGAATAGCGAGTAGGGACTGCCCGGATCGCGCTGCTACTCTGTTTTTCCTATTCGCTATTCGCTACTCACTATTCGCTACTCACTTAACCCTTGATCGCCTCGACCAGCGTCGTGCCGAGCCGCGCCGGCGACGGTGACACCTTGATGCCGGCCGATTCCATCGCCGCGATCTTGTCTTCCGCGCCGCCCTTGCCGCCGGAGATCACCGCGCCCGCATGGCCCATGGTGCGGCCGGCCGGCGCCGTGCGCCCGGCGATGAAGCCCGCCATCGGTTTCTTGCGGCCGCGCTTGGCTTCGTCCTTGAGGAACTGCGCGGCGTCTTCCTCGGCCGAGCCGCCGATCTCGCCGATCATGATGATCGACTTGGTCTCGTCGTCGGCGAGGAACATCTCCAGCACGTCGATGAATTCGGTGCCCTTGACCGGGTCGCCGCCGATGCCCACCGCTGTGGTCTGGCCGAGGCCGACATTGGTGGTCTGGAAGACTGCCTCATAGGTAAGCGTTCCCGAGCGCGAAACAACGCCGACCGAGCCCTTGCGGAAGATGTTGCCGGGCATGATGCCGATCTTGCATTCGTCGGGCGTCAGCACGCCCGGGCAGTTCGGGCCGATCAGCCGCGAGGTGGAGCGGTCGAGCCGCGCCTTGACCTTGACCATGTCCATCACAGGGATGCCTTCGGTGATGCAGACGATGAGCGGGATCTCGGCCTCGATCGCCTCGATGATGGCTTCACCGGCTCCCGCAGGCGGCACGTAGATGACGGAGGCGTTGGCGCCGGTCCTTGCCTTGCCCTCGGCGACGGTGGCAAAGATCGGCAGGCTTTCGCCTTTCGAACCGGTCCAGGTTTCGCCGCCCTTCTTCGGGTGGATGCCGCCCACCATCTTGGTGCCGTGATAGGCCAGCGCCTGCTCGGTGTGGAACGTGCCGGTCTTGCCGGTCAGACCCTGAACCAGCACCTTGATGTTCTTGTCGACGAGAATGGACATGGGTGGGAACGCCTCTGAATTCAGCGATTACAAGAAAGGATTGACGGCCCGGACCGAGCCATAGACCTGGTTGTGGTTGAGATCTTCGGTGTAGAAAATCGGCGCGCCGAGCCGTTCCGCGGCTGCAAGCAACGCCGCGTCGTAATATTTGAGCTGATAGCGACGCGCGAGATGAAGCCCCGCGATGACATAGGCCTGATCGACCGGGACAAAAGGAAGCGTGCCGAGAAAGACCAGCCATTGGTCGACCACAGCATCGGCCGAGACCGACTTCCGCCTTGCCACGTTGGCGAACTCTGCCAAGGTCTGGCCAGAGACGCCGAACACGGTCCCGAGGACAAGGCCTTGCGCGATATCGTGGCGGCGAGGATCACTCGTCCTCTCCGAAGCCGCGTACAGGAGGACGTTCGAGTCGAGAAAGCATTCTATCCTCTCGTTCGGCATAGATCTCGTCCCGGTTCCATTTGTATGCAGGGCCTAGATCGAGCGGCGATTCTTTCATCAACCTGCGCATGCCTTCCCGCGCCCAGGCGATCCGGTCTTCCTGCTCGACCTCATGCGCGAGCAGCGTGCGAATAAGGGCATTGAGCGTCGTCTGGCGACGCCCAGCGAGGCCGCGCGCCTTTTCAAGGAGGGCCTCGTCAATGGCCAAGGTGACGTTCTTCATTGTCCGTCTCCACATAAATACACAGGTACAATATGTGTGATTATGTGTGACCCTTCAACCGTCCTGATCTCCATCGCTCAGCCTTCCTTCATCTCGGAAGGCGAAACGCGCCGGTAGAGGCCGCTCACCATGTCTTGCCACGCATCGCTGCCGGCGGGCTTGAACTGAAGTTTCATGCGGTAGGCGTCAGTGCCGTCAAAGCTGTACGCCATGCGTGCGGCGCCGCGCGGCGACGACCGTTCCAGCATCAGCTCGTTGCCGTTCCACGTGCCGGTAGCCGGTGACATCGGCACAAATCCCATCGAGTCGAACTGATGCATGGAGACGAGGCCGTTCTGCTGGTCGAAACCGAACACATTATGCGCGCCGAACGAAACTGTGCCGTCCCGGCGCTGGCGATAGCGCTGCACCACGAACAGGCCGCCGAACTCAGCCTCCGCCAGCACTTCCGAAGTCGCCGCACCGGCGTCGGTCCATTGCGTGGCCGCGACCTCTTCCTCGCCGCGCCACGCGCCGACCAGCGCCTGCAGGCGTTGGTGACCGTCAGAGAGGGAAGAGAAGGGTGACGCGTTCATGGCTCAGAGCCGCTTCAGGTCGGTGACGGTGAGGTCACTCCGGGCGTTGCCGGTGTTCAAGGTCGTCGCCGGCTCGAACATCAGCACCACCGGCTCCTTCGTCAGCGAGCGCGGCCGATGCTCGACGCCGCGCGGCACGACGATGAAGTCGCCCTCGCCGAGCTCTACCGGCCCGTCGCGGAAATCGATGGCGATCCTGCCGCGCAGCACCAGGAAGGCCTCGTCCTCATTGTCATGCGCATGCCAGTCGAAAACCTCGCCGAACTTGGCGACCTTGGCCTGGGCATCGTTGACGTCGCCGGCGATATGCGGATCGAACACCTTTGCGATCTTCGCGTCCGCCGCCTCGATCAGGTTTATCTTGCGCGGAGGCATCCGCTTAGCCCTTCACCGCCGCCACGATCTTCTTGGCTGCGTCGTCGAGATCGTCGGCCGACACGACATTGAGGCCGCTGTCGTTGATGATCTTCTTGCCGAGCTCGGCATTGGTGCCTTCCAGCCGCACCACCAGCGGCACCTTGAGGCCCACCTCCTTGACCGCGGCGATCACGCCCTCGGCGATGACGTCGCACTTCATGATGCCGCCGAAGATATTGATCAGGATGCCTTCGACGGCCGGATCCTTGGTGATGATCTTGAACGCCGCCGTGACCTTTTCCTTGGAAGCGCCGCCGCCGACGTCGAGGAAGTTAGCCGGCTCAGCACCATACAGCTTGATGATGTCCATCGTCGCCATGGCAAGGCCGGCGCCGTTGACCATGCAGCCGATATTGCCGTCGAGCGCGACATAGGCGAGGTCGTATTTCGACGCCTCAATCTCCTTCTCGTCCTCCTCGGTCGTGTCGCGCAATTCCATCACGTCCGGGTGGCGGAACAGCGCATTGTTGTCGAACGACACTTTGGCGTCCAGGACGCGCAGATGGCCGTCCTTCATGACGATCAGCGGGTTGACCTCGAGCAGGCTCATGTCCTTCTCGACGAAGGCCTTGTAGAGGATCGGGAACAGCGAAGCACCGTCCTTGGCCGCATCCCCGTCGAGCTTCAGCGCGGCGTTGAGCGTCTTCACGTCATCCGCCGTCACGCCGTTTTCCGGATCGATGGCGACGGTGACGATCTTTTCCGGCGTGTCGTGCGCGACCGTCTCGATGTCCATGCCGCCCTCAGTGGAGACGACGAAGGCGATGCGGCCGACCGAACGGTCGACCAGGATCGACAGATAGAGCTCGCGGGCAATGTCGGCACCATCTTCGATATAGAGGCGGTTGACCTGCTTGCCGGCCGGACCGGTCTGCTTGGTGACCAGCGTGTGGCCGAGCATCTCGTTGGCATTGGCGACGACTTCGGCCGCCGACTTCGCCAGCCGCACGCCGCCCTTGGCGTCGGGGCCGAGCTCCTTGAACTTTCCCTTGCCGCGGCCGCCGGCATGGATCTGGCTCTTCACGACATAGAGTGGACCGGGCAGCGCTTCTGCCGCGGCTTTCGCCTCGCCGGCCTTGAACACCGGAACGCCGCTTGCGACTGGCGCGCCAAACGTCTTCAGCAGCGCCTTGGCCTGATACTCATGGATGTTCATGGGCTTGGTCTCCGGGGAGGGTTGCTTGCCGCGGGATTACTTGCCGGCGAGGTGCGGGGCGATCTTGGTGCAGGCCTCGGTGAGGCCCTGCACGGCCGCCACCGAATTGTCGAACATCTTCTGCTCGGCCTTGGAGAGGTCGATCTCGATGACGCGCTCGACGCCGCCGGCGCCGATCACCACCGGGACGCCGACATAGGTATTCTTCACGCCATACTGGCCCGAGAGATGCGCAGCACACGGAAGCACGCGCTTCTTGTCCTTGAGGTAGGATTCGGCCATCGCGATCGCGGAAGCCGCCGGCGCGTAATAGGCCGAGCCGGTCTTCAACAGGCCGACGATTTCGGCGCCGCCATCGCGGGTGCGCTGCACGATCTGGTCGAGCTTCTCCTTCGATGTCCAGCCCATCTTGACGAGGTCGGGCAGCGGGATGCCCGAGACGGTCGAATAGCGGATCATCGGCACCATGGAATCGCCGTGACCGCCGAGCACAAAGGCGGTGACGTCCTCGACCGAGACCTTGAACTCTTCGGCCAGGAAATAGCGGAAACGCGCGCTGTCGAGCACACCGGCCATGCCGACGACATGGCTGGTCGGCAGGCCGGAGAACTTCTGCAGCGCCCACACCATGGCGTCGAGCGGGTTGGTGATGCAGATGACGAAGGCCTTCGGCGCATATTTCTTGAGGCCGGCGCCAACCTGTTCCATCACCTTCAGGTTGATGCCAAGAAGGTCGTCGCGGCTCATGCCGGGCTTGCGCGGCACGCCGGCGGTGACGATGCAGACATCCGCGCCCTCGATGCCGGCATAGTCGTTGACGCCGGTCAGCCGGGAATCGAAGCCGTCGACCGGCGAAGACTGCGCGATGTCGAGACCCTTGCCCTGCGGAATGCCCTCGGCGATATCGAACAGCACCACGTCGCCGAGATCCTTGAGGCCGATCATATGGGCGAGCGTGCCGCCGATCATGCCCGAGCCGATGAGCGCTATCTTGTTGCGTGCCATGTGAGGATGTTTTCCTTTGTCTGTGACGAAGTCGTGACGGGCCGGAGGGGCCGAAAGGATGCGGGAAACCGCGAGATTTGGCCGCACCGAATAACTCCGGCGCGAAAGAAATTCAAACGATTATTTTCAGCCTAACGTTTTCAATCGGTTAGATGCATCGGGAATTACGTAAACGTCAAAATTTATGAGCCGACTGAGGAGAATTTACACAATGAACGTCGAAATCAGAAGGCTTCATCCGGGCGATGACGCGGTTGTGATGCGGGTGGCCGAGGAGGGTTCGACGAGCCGGTGCGACCGGACCGTCTCGCTGCCTATCTCAACTCGCCCGGCCATTTCATGATCGTGGCGATCGTCGACGAAATCGTGGTCGGCCAGTGCGCCGCCGTCGTTCATCGCCATCCCGACAAGATGAGCGAGCTCTATATCGACGAGATCGGCGTGGCGCCGGCCTTCCAGCGGAAGGGCATCGCGCGAAAGATGCTCGGCGCGACGTTCGAGATCGGCCGTGAGCACGGCTGTGAGGAAGCCTGGGTCGGCACCGAGCCCGACAACGGACCGGCGCGGGCGCTTTATGAAACGAGGGAGGAGCCGCATGGGAAGGCGGAGGATTTCGTGATGTATGTATATCGGCTTTCGAAGTTGGCCGAAACTGCATCTTCCTCCTAGGGCGGTTGACGGAGCCGTCCCTTCAAGTCGTCATTCTAGGGCGGAGTAAGGAGCGAAGCGACGCACGCAGACCCTAGAATCCATTCCGTGACATAAAAGCGATACCACGAGGCAGAACGATCTGACAGAGAGGCGTCCACAAGAGTCCCATTCTGAACCGCTGCATTCCATGTCCTAAGTCACGGAATGGATTCTAGGGTCTCCGCGACGCTTTGCGTCGCTCCGCCCTAGAATGACGAAGGTAACCCCCTTCTACCCCTTCGCCTGCCTCACCTCTGCAGCCGCCACCTCCTTTTTTCGCCGTTCCGCCCAGCCGTCCAGCCAGTCGCGGCTCTGCATCTCGACCAGGCGCGAGGCTGTACGCTCGAATTCGAACACTTCCGTGCCGCGCTTGGCCGTATAAAGCCGTTCGGGCGGCGCCGCCGCGCTCATCACCAGCCGCATGCGGTGGTCGTAGAGCGTGTCGATCAAAAGGATGAAGCGCTTGGCCTCGTTGCGCTTGCCTTCGCCCAGCACCGGCACATGGTCGATGAAAACGGTCGAGAAGCGGCCGGCGATCGCCAAATAGTCGCGCGCGCCGAGCGGCTTTTCGCAGAGGTCGGCAAAGGAAAAGCGCGCCGCGTCGCCGGCGGCGCGCGGCACGACGAGCTGGCGGCCTTTCAGCGTCAGCGTCACCTCGCCGATCGGCTGGCCATGCGTCATCGCCTTCCAGGCTTCGTCGAGCGCGCGCTCGGCTGCGGCGTCGTCCGGCGTGACATAGACCGGCTGGCGGTTGAGCTTTTCCTGCCGGTAATCCTTCTCGGCATTCAGCGTCATCACATGTGCATTGCGCTCGAGCAGCGAGATGAACGGCAGGAAGAGCTGGCGGTTCAGCCCGTCGCGATAAAGGTTCTCCGGCGCTACATTGGAGGTGGCGACCAGCACCACGCCGTTGGCGAACAGCGCCGAGAACAGGCGCGATAGGATCATCGCGTCGGCGATGTCGGTGACGGAGAATTCGTCGAAGCACAGCACCCAGGCTTCATCGGCGAGCGCCCGCGCCACCGGCGGGATCGGGTCGTCTTCCTTGACGTCGCCATTCTTGCGCGCCTGCCGGTGCTTCTGGATACGATCCTGCACATCGGCCATGAAGTCGTTGAAATGCACGCGGCGCTTGCGCCGGACCGGCAACAGCTCGAAGAACATGTCCATCAGCATGGTCTTGCCGCGACCGACGCCGCCATGGATGTAGAGGCCCTTGACCGGCTCGCGCGGCTGACGCTTGGCCGCGAACAGCCAGCCCAGTGCGCTCGATTTATGCGCCAGCCTTTTGGCCGAGATCTCGTCTATCAACCGGTCGAGCGCAGCGACGATCCGCTCCTGCGCCGGGTCGCGCTCGGCCGCGCCGCTTTGGACGAGATGCTCGTAGCGCTGCCTGACGGTCGCGTGGGTCTGGATACCGTCGCGCAGATGCATGGGTAAGTCATTCCAGAGCAATCCGGGGGAAACGGTTCCCATCCGGAATTGCGTAAACAGGGGCGGTTTCGCGTTATCTTGTAAGCGAGATCGGCTGCCCGTTGGAAGTCTGGCCGTCGAACTTTTCGCCGCCGGACGAATAGAGCCGAGCCAGCGTGCCGCCGTTTTCGTCGTAAAGCGTCAGCTGCTTGCCGGCGACATTCCACGACTTGATGCCGTCGATCGGCGCCGGGCAGTGCAGCGGACCGGCGCGGTAGCCGGCGCCGAACTTGGTCTGCGGCGTCGCCACCTTGCAGCTCTGCCCGGAGACATTGACGTTCCAGACGCCGGCGACGCTGGCCGCGGTGAGATCGGTGGCGCCGGCGGGCGCCGTGCCGTCCGGCGGCAGCGACGCGACCTGAGTGTTCTTCGGAGCGGTCGGAAATTGCGACGGATCGGCGGCGCCGGGGGAAGCCGGCGGCGGCAGCTGATTCTGCGTCACCGTGCCGGAGGGTGCCGGGGTCAGCGGTGTCGGCTGCTGGTCGTCCATCGACGAGAAGCGCGAAGTCGAGCAGCCGCTCGCAACGAGCGCGGCCAGCGATACGGCCACAAGGCCAGTCCTTGAAAAATGCATTTACCACCTCCGTCGGATCTGGCCGGGGGGAGCCATCCGCGTAATCTCCGCTTCACCAAGACGGCGAAGGTGGCAGAATTTCAACCCGATATGGTTAAAATAGGGTTTTCGAAATGGCTGTTGCAAATTTATCGCAGCGGAGGGCCACAGTCGGGAAGCCGCCATTGAAAACCTTGTAATCTATTGAAATATCAATATTAAATCCTGGTGCTCGGCACGAACACATAACCATCTGGGCCGACGATGTAGCATTCGCGCAAGCCATGCGGCTTGTCGATCGAGCCGGCCAGCACGATGTGGCCGAGCGCGGCCGCCTTTTTCTCGACCGAGTCCGGATCGGCGCCGTAAAGGCGCAGTTCGATACCGGCCCCGCGAGTCTCGGCGCCTGCGGTGACGCCGATCATCGGATTGTCCAGATAGGAATGATCGGCGTGCAGCATGAAGATCGAGCCCAACAGCTCGATCGCCGCGAAATCCTGGTCGCCATAGATGATCCGGGCGCCAAGCACGTCGCGGCAGAAAGCCTCCATCGCCGTCAGGTCGGTAACCAGCAGGTTGATGCCGACCCCAGGCGGCAGCGAGCGGCCGAAATCCTCCGCCTTCATCCACGGTGTCTTGGTTCGCTTCATTACCATGACGATCACCCCTGTCCGATCCTAGACGAGCCCGGCTTCGGCCATTGGCATTCGGCGGCAAAATGCTTGCGCCAGGCCGGCGCGTCCTTATCTCAGGAGACGACACAAGCGGGCGGGAGACAGAATGGCCGCGAGGAAAGGAACCGCCAACCGCTACTACAGCGGGCCGCCCAGCGATCATTTCGACGGCACCCTGTTCTTCAATCCCGGCGGCAGGCCGCCCGGGAGCTTCACCGATCTCCTCAAATGGCAATTCGGCGGCGGGCGGGCGAAATGGCCGGCTTCGGTTCCGAGCCCGTTTCCCCCGGCGAAGCCGGATAGACGGGTGGAAGGCAGCGCGCTGAGACTCACCATGGTCGGCCATGCTTCGCTTCTCATCCAGACGGCGGGGTTGAATATCCTGACCGACCCGGTCTGGTCGGAGCGCGCCTCGCCTTTCGCCTTCGCCGGGCCGAAAAGGGTCAATGCGCCGGGGATTGCCTTTGCCGACCTGCCGCCGATCGACCTGGTCCTGATCAGCCACAATCACTACGACCATCTCGACCTCGCCACACTGAAGCGGCTGAGGGAGAGACACGATCCGCTGGTGATCGCGCCGCTCGGCAATGACGCCATCATCGGCCGCGCGGCGCCCGGCATGCGGCTCAGCGTGCATGATTGGGGCGACAGGCTCGATGCTGGCACGGCCGCCATCCATGTCGAACCGGCGCATCACTGGTCGGCGCGCGGCGGGCGCGACCGCCGCATGGCGCTGTGGGCGGGCTTCGTCATCGAGACGATGGCCGGCAATATCTATTTCGCCGGCGACACCGGCTTCCATGACGGCATCAACTACCGGCTGATGGCGCAAAAGCATGGCGGCTTCCGCCTCGCCATCCTGCCGATCGGAGCCTATGAGCCGCGCTGGTTCATGGCGCCGCAGCACCAGAATCCGCAGGAGGCCGTTCAGGGCATGAAGCTGTGCAACGCCGCCTTCGCCGCCGGCTGCCACTGGGGCACCTTCCACCTCACCGACGAGCCGGTCGATGAGCCGGCCCGGAAACTGGCCGAGGCTTTGGCCGCCGAAGACCTGCCGCCAGAGCGTTTCCGTGCCATGCGACCGGGAGAGCTATGGGACGTGCCGGCCATCTACAAAGGAACCCAAACCGGCCAAACGCGTTGATCGGACGACGCAAACCGCTGGAGCTTCCCCATGATCAGGTGGATCATCATCCTTCTCATCATTGCCGCCGCCGCGAGCCTGCTCGGCATGCCGGCTTTGGCAGGCGCGGCCGCCACCGGCGCGCGCATCCTCATCGGCATCGTGCTGATCATCTTCCTGCTGATCGTGCTCGGCGTCTTCGCGGTAACATAAGCGCGACCACTTGGTCGTCGCTGGCGCGACCGCCAGGTCGTCGCTGGCGCGACCACTTGGTCGTCGCTGCGCGACCGGTCGCTGCGCGGCCTCTTCTTCGTCGTCGCCAGAGCCACGCCGGACTGGTAATTCCCGCCCGTTTCCGCCATATAGCGCCCAAACGGATTGGCCAATGGATTGGAACGACCGGTTAGATGGCAGGCAGCGCCCCCTTCGCCAAGATGAACGGCATCGGCAACGAGATCATCGTTGCCGATATGCGCGGCCGCGCCGACAAGGTGACGGCGGCGGCCGCGATCGCCCTCAATGGCGACGCGGCGACGAAGTTCGACCAGATCATGGCGATCCACGACGCGAAGACGCCGGGCACGGCCTATTATATCGACATTCTGAACTCCGACGGCACCAGCGCGCAGGCCTGCGGCAACGGCATGCGCTGCGTCGTGCAGGCTTTGGCCGCCGAGACGGGCAACAAGAGCTTCACCTTCGAGACCCGGGCCGGCGTCTTGAACGCGCAGGAGCATGCGGACGGTCTTATCTCGGTCGACATGGGCAAGCCGCGCTTCGGCTGGCAGGAGATCCCGCTGGCGGAAGAATTCCGGGACACCCGCATGATCGAGCTGCAGATCGGCCCGATCGATGCCCCGGTGCTGCATTCGCCCTCGGCCGTGTCGATGGGCAACCCGCACGCGATCTTCTGGGTCGACAACGACGTCTGGTCTTATGAGCTGGACCGCTTCGGCCCGCTGCTTGAGAACCATCCGATCTTCCCCGAGCGCGCCAACATCACCATTGCCCAGGTGACTTCGCCCGAAACCATGATCATCCGTACCTGGGAGCGCGGCGCCGGCCTCACCAAGGCCTGCGGCTCGGCGGCTTGCGCCGCCGCGGTCGCGGCGGCCCGTACCAGGCGCACCGGCCGCAGTGTCTCGCTGCTCGCGCCCGGCGGCGGCGAGCTCAATGTCGAATGGCGCGACGACGATCACGTCATCCTGACAGGTGCCGCCGAATGGGAATTTTCCGGCAGCTTCGATCCCTCGACCGGCGCCTGGGCCCGCGACACCGAAAGCGCCGCCTGATGTCCGCCCTTCAAAAAGGCGTGGTATCCCAAGCCTCCACCACGACAGGTATCGACGTCGTCACCTTCGGCTGCCGCCTCAACACCTATGAATCGGAAGTGATGCGCCGCGAGGCCGAAAGCGCCGGCCTGGGCGAGCTCAATGGCGGCGCCTTCATCTTCAACACCTGCGCCGTCACGGCGGAAGCGGTGCGCCAGGCCAAGCAGGCGATCCGCAAGGCACGCCGCGAGAACCCTTCGGCCCGCATCATCGTCACCGGCTGCGCGGCGCAGACCGAGCCGCAGAATTTCGCCGCAATGGACGAGGTCGACCTGGTGCTCGGCAATGAGGAGAAGCTCAAGGCGAATTCGTACCGCGCGCTGCCCGATTTCGGCGTCAACGACACCGAGAAGGCGCGCGTCAACGACATTTTTTCGGTGCGCGAGACGGCAAGCCACATGGTCGACGCCATCGAGGGCCGCGCGCGCGCCTTCGTGCAGGTGCAGAATGGCTGCGATCATCGCTGCACCTTCTGCATCATCCCTTACGGCCGCGGCAACTCGCGCTCCGTGCCTATGGGCGCGGTGGTGGAGCAGGTCAAGCGGCTGGCCGGCAACGGCTATGCCGAGATCGTTTTGACCGGCGTCGACATGACCAGCTTCGGCGCCGACCTGCCGGGCGCGCCAAAGCTGGGAAAGCTGGTGAAGACGATCCTGCGCCAGGTGCCCGACGTGAAGCGGCTAAGATTGTCCTCCATCGATTCCATCGAGGCCGACGACGACCTGCTTGACGCCATCGCCACTGAACAGAGGCTGATGCCGCATCTGCATCTGTCGCTGCAATCGGGCGACGACATGATCCTGAAGCGCATGAAGCGCCGGCATTTGCGCGACCAGTCGATCCGCTTCTGCGAGGACGTGCGCAAGCTGCGTCCCGGCATCGTCTTCGGCGCCGACATCATCGCCGGCTTTCCGACCGAGACCGAGGCGATGTTCGAGAATTCGGAGAAAATCGTCGAGGAATGCGGCCTGACGCATCTCCACGTCTTTCCGTTCTCGCCACGCGAAGGCACGCCGGCCGCGCGCATGCCGCAGGTCCGCCGTGAGGTGGTGAAGGCGCGCGCCGCCAGGCTGCGCGCCGCCGGCGAGGCCGCCTATCGCCATCATTTGTCGTCGCTCTCCGGCACACGGCAATCGATCCTGGTCGAGCGCGACGGGCTCGGCCGCACCGAAGGTTTTACGCTGGCCGCGATCGACGCCGGCGCGCCCGGCGAGATCGTCGATGCCATGGTCGCCGGCCATGACGGCGCCCGGCTGATTGCGGCCCCGCTTGCCGCGCAAGCCGCCTGAGAACTGCGAGACGTATGGCTGGTTTCTTCAAGAAGATATTTTCGTTCGGCAAGAAAGAGGTCGTCGAGGAGCGCGTCGACGAAGCGCTGCCGCCGATCAAGTGGGACGCGCTGGACGCGCTGAAGCCGGAGACTGAGCCTCAACCGGTTCCCGAAGAGCCGAAGCCCGAGCCTGCTCCATCCATCCCGCCGGTGCCAGAGCCCACCATTCCCGCCGAGCCGGAACCGCTGCCGCAGCCAGAGCCGGAAGAAGAGCCGCAGCCGGCGCCCGAGAAGCCGGAGCCGCCGGCCCCCGAGGAAGTGCCGCCGGCACAACCCGAGCCTTTACCTGCACCGACGCCCGAACCTGCTCCGCAGGAAGTGCCCGCACCTGCGCCGACGCAACCTGACATCGAGCCTTCGCGTCCGGAACCGCTGCCTGAGCAGCCACCGGTCGAAGTGCCGACGCCGCCTGCCGAAGTCCCGGTCGAAACGCCAGTGCCCATCGAGGTGCCACCAGCGGCGCCGCCCTCCGTGGAACCATCCGCCGAAGCCGTAGCGGAAATCGCGCCTCCTATTCGACAGCCCGCGCCCGTCGAGCTGCAGCCGATCCATGCCGAGATCGCACCGGAGCCGGAGGCTTTGACGTCGCCGCCGACACCCGCGCCCTCTGCCGGCAAGGTAACGGTCTCAAAAAAGGTCGAGCAGAAGGCCGAGCCGGTGAAGGCGCCGGAGCCGGCGCCGCGGCGCTCCTGGTTCCAGCGCATGCGCGAAGGGCTTGCCCGCTCATCGCGCGAGCTCACCGGCAACATCGCCGGCGTCTTCACAAAGCGCAAATTGGACGAAGACACGCTGCAGGACCTGGAGGACGTGCTGATCCGCGCCGATCTTGGCCTGGAAACCGCCCTGCGCGTCACCGATTCGCTTGCCTCCAGCCGCTACGGCCGCGACGTCTCCGACGTCGAAGTCCGCGCCGTGATGGCGGCGGAGGTGGAGAAGGTGCTGGCGCCGGTCGCCAGGCCGCTCGAGCTCGACCTCAGCCACAAGCCGCATGTCGTCCTGGTCGTCGGCGTCAACGGCACCGGCAAGACCACCACCATCGGCAAGCTGGCCGCCAAGCTCACCGATGGCGGCCTCAAGGTGATGCTGGCCGCCGGCGACACGTTCCGCGCCGCCGCGATCGAGCAGCTCAAGATCTGGGGCGAGCGCACGAAATCGCCGGTCGTCGCCTCCAAGCTCGGCGCCGATGCGGCGGGCCTCGCCTATGACGCCTTCGAGAAGGCGAAGGAGGCCGGCTCCGACGTGCTGATCATCGACACGGCCGGGCGCCTGCAGAACAAGACCGAGCTGATGGCCGAGCTGGAGAAGATCGTGCGCGTGCTGGGCAAGCTCGATCCCGAAGCGCCGCACACGGTGCTGCAGACGGTCGATGCCACCACCGGCCAGAACGCGCTGAACCAGGTTGAGATCTTCCGCAACGTCGCCGGCGTCAACGGCCTGGTGATGACCAAGCTGGACGGCACGGCGCGCGGCGGTATTCTGGTGGCGATCGCCGCCAAGCACCGGCTGCCGGTCTATTTCATCGGCGTCGGCGAGCAGGTCGACGACCTTGAACCGTTTTCCGCCAGCGAGTTCGCGAGAGCCATCGCCGGCGTGGCTTGAGCAAGGCGCGATCCTGCAAGGCCGCCTGCTTTTCGGCCAGATCGTGCGTAAGAAGGGCTTTTATGAACATCATCGAGCGCGACCCGTCCGATCCACGCCGCAAGCCGATCAACCCCGGCTTGAAGTTCCTGCTCGAGCTTGGCCCTGGCCTGGTGTTCTTCTTCACCACCATTCGCGGCGAGTGGCTGGCCGAGAAATTCCCGGTGCTCGCCCATCTCGGCGAGCCGATCCTGATCGCCACCGCCTTCTTCATGGTCGCGACGGCGCTCTCGCTCGGCGTCTCCTGGCTGCTCACGCGCAGCCTGCCGCTGATGCCGCTGGTCTCGGCGATCGTCGTGTTCGTCTTCGGCGCGCTGGCGCTTTACCTGCAGGACAAGACCTTCGCCTTCATGAAGCCGACGATCATCAATTCGCTGTTCGGCGTCACATTGCTTGGCGGGCTGCTGTTCGGCCGCTCGCTGCTCGGCTACGTCTTCGATTCCGCCTTCCAGCTCGATGCCGAAGGCTGGCGCAAGCTGACCTTCCGCTGGGGGCTGTTCTTCCTGTTCCTCGCCGTGCTCAACGAGGTCGTGTGGCGCAACTTTTCCGAGGCGACCTGGCTTTATTTCAAGGTCTGGGGCACGATCCCGATCACTTTGCTGTTCACCTTCAGCCAGATGCCGCTGATCATGCGCCACTCGCTGGAGGAAAAAGCCAAGGAAGAGAAGGCCGGGAATTAAAGCAATTCCAGGGAAAGAGTGCAGCGGTTTCCGTCCGGAATTGCGCCAGAATGAGGGGCAGCATGGAATTCCTCACCACGCATGACGAGCTGAGGACGATCTACAAGACGCCCCGGCCGACCGACGGCTCTATCCGCAAGGAGCTCAAGGCTCTCGACGGCCATTGCCGATCCTTCATCGGCAAGAGCCCCTTCGTGCTGATCGGCTCCTCTGACGGCGCCGGCAATGCCGACGTGACGCCGAAAGGCGACAAGCCCGGCTTCGCCGCCATCCTCGACAACGCCACCATCGCCATTCCCGACCGTCCCGGCAACAACCGGCTGGACACGCTGGAAAACATCATCCGCAACCCATCGGTCGGACTGCTCTTCCTCATCCCCGGCATGAACGAGACGCTACGCGTCAATGGCGATGCCCGCATCACTGTCGACCCGACCTTGCGCGAACGGCTGGCCGTCGACGGCAAGGAGCCGCAGAGCGTGATCCTGGTGACGGTCAAGGCCGCCTATATGCACTGCGCCAAGGCCTTCATGCGCTCCGATTTGTGGAAGCCGGAGACCTGGTACGACCGCGCGACCCTGCCGACGCTCGGCCAGATCATCCGCGACCAGCTGGCGCTCAGCGAAAGCGCCGGCGAGATCGACCGCGAGCTGGACCACGATTACCGCCAGACCATGTGGTAGGCTTGCCGGACGACTCAACCCTTTGTCCGGCTCTCCCTTGATCGAGATCATCGCCATATCGGGCAGCCTGCGCGCCGCCTCGACCAACTCGGCCCTGGTTGCCGCATTGGCTGCCAACGCGCCCGCGGCCTACCGTGTCCAGGCCTATGATGGCCTCGGCCGCTTGCCGATCTTCAACCCCGACGACGAGGGCGAGCGCACGCCGCCCGAAGCGGCTAAGTTGATCGAGATGATCACCCGCGCAGACGGTGTCATCGTCTCCTGCCCGGAATACGCTCATGGCGTGCCCGGCGGCATGAAGAATGCGCTCGACTGGCTGGTCTCGCGCGACGCGGCGGTGGGCAAGCCGGCGATGCTGGTCCACGCCTCGCCCCGCTCGCTCTATGCGCGGGCAGCACTTGCCGAGATCATGCGGACGATGTCCTTCGCGATGGATGAGGAGGGGACGCTGGAGATCGCGCTGCTGGGCAAGAAGCCGGCCGAGGTGGAGGCAATCCTCAGCGAGGACACGAACCGGCAGGCAATGCGCGAGGCGATCGAGGCTTTCGTGGGGTTTGTTGGCGGACGATGAGTGGCGCGTCTTCCCCTTCTCCCCCTTGTGGGAGAAGGTGGATCGGCGCGCAGCGCCGAGACGGATGAGGGGTGTTCCAGCGGAGTGAGACGACGGCAACCTCATCGCTGGACAAACGGCGTCGCCAAGCTGGAACACCCCTCATCCGACCTCGCTTCGCGAGGCCACCTTCTCCCACAAGGGGAGAAGGAAGAGCCCTACCCCTTCCTCCGCGTCTCGACATCGGTCTTGCCGACATACCAGTCGCGGGCGTTGACCTCCTCGAACACCACCCAGACGTCGTCGTTGCCGAGCCCGGTGGCGTCCATGATGGCCGCAGTCACCTTCTTGGCGATGTCAGCCTTCTTGCCGACCGGATCGGCGGCGATCACTTCCTTGACGATGCGGATGTTGACGAACGGCATTTTTCTCTCCCGCTGATATGCCTCGCTGTCAGTACGTCTTAGCCCCGTTCACCATGAGCCGCACCATGTAGAGCGAGGTAGTGCCGGCGATGTAGAGGCAGTTGAGTTTGTTGCCGCCGAACACGCAGTTGGCGGTCACCTCCGGCACCTTCACCTTGCCGATCAGCGTGCCGTCCGGGTCGTAGCAATGGATGCCGTCGGCAGCACTTGTCCAGATGCGCCCGTCCGCATCGAGCCTGAACCCGTCGAACAGGCCGGCGGTGCAGTCGGCGAAGACCTTGCCGCCGGAAACCTTCTTGCCGTGCTTGCCGACATTGAAGACGCGCATATGCGCCGGATTCTTCTCGCCATGCGTGCGGCCGGTATCGACGACATAGAGCAGGCTTTCGTCGAGCGAGAAGGCGAGCCCGTTCGGCCGCACCATGTCGGTGATGACCGCCTCGACATCGCCGGTCTCGGGATCGACGCGATAGACATTGCAGGCGCCGATCTCGCTTTCGGCCTTGTCGCCCTCATAGTCGGTGTCGATGCCGTAGCTCGGATCGGTGAACCAGATCGAGCCGTCGGAGCGCACCACCACGTCGTTGGGCGAGTTCAGCCGCTTGCCTTTCCATTTGTCGGCGATGGTAGTGACCGAGCCGTCGAATTCCGTCCGGCTGACGCGGCGGCCGGAATGTTCGCAGGTCACCAGCCGGCCCTGCCGGTCGACCGTGTTGCCGTTGGAATTGCCGGACGGCTGGCGGAACACGCTGACGCTGCCGTCGGTCTCGTCATAGCGCAGCATGCGGTTGTTCGGGATGTCGGACCAGACGACATAGCGGCCGGCGGCGAACCAGGCCGGTCCTTCTGCCCAGCGGCATCCGGTGAACAGCTTCTCCACCTGCGCGCTGCCGTTGAACAGGCGCGCGAAGCGCGGATCTAGAACTTCGTAATAGTCTGCGGCCGCCATCAATTTCCTCCCGGCATCAGGTGACGCGCGGATCAAGCCAGCCCGCAGCCGTTCTGGCAAGACGGCACGCCAGCAATTTGTATGACAAAAACGGATGAGAACTGCGTGAAGCGGACCGGTCTCGTATGCCACGCCGGACGCATGGCCCGTTAGCTTGCGGTTAACCGGCTATGCGCTGGTTGCAATGGTGCATTGCAACATCTTTCTTTTGCAACGCACCATTCCTATGTCATGCTCGCAATTGTCAGGGAGGAACAACCGGCCGCGCCAATGCGGCATGAAAGGAACCCTGTCATGTTCGACAATCTTGTCTCCCGCGCCCGCGCCAGCATCGCCAAGCGCCGTCACTACAACCGCCTCGTCGCCGAAATCGAGAACCTGTCCAGCCGCGATCTCGCCGATCTGCGCGCCGACCGTTCGGAAATGCTCTACCAGATCCACAAGCAGATCTACGGCTGAGCTTCGACGCTTTCGTCATCCTCGGGCTTGACCCGAGGATCCATGCCGTGACCTTCGAGCGCCGCAGCGGTGCAGGCACGCGCGCCCACAAGCGCCAGTTCTTGACCGCGGGGTTCTACGATCAACGTAACGGAATGGATTCTAGGGTCTGCGCTGCGTCGCTTCGCTCCTTGCTTCGCCCTAGAATGACGACGGACGGGAGGCGCCTCAGCCCGGCGCCGACAGCGCTTTCTCGATCTGCGGCAGCAGCAGGTCCCGCGCCGACTCCGGCGTCAGCGGCCCGACATGCTTGTAGGCGATTTTGCCATCCTTGCCGATGACGAAGGTCTCCGGCACGCCATAGACGCCCCAGTCGATCGCCGCGCGCCCGGCCGGATCGGCGCCGATCGCCTGATACGGATTGCCGAGCTCGCCAAGGAAGCGGCGGGCGTTTTCCGGCTGGTCCTTGTAGTTCAGCGCGGCGAGCGTGAAGCGCTTGTCCTGCGACAGGCCGAGCAGCACCGGATGCTCCTCGCGGCACGGCGCGCACCAGGACGCGAATACGTTGACCAGCGTCACCTTGCCGGCAAAGTCTTTTGACACGAGCCCCGGCAGGCTCGTCCCTTCAAGCGGCGGCAAGTCGGTCTGTGGCGCCGGCAGGCCGATCAGCGCCGAGGGGATTTCCGAGGTGTCGCGGCCCGAGAGAAGTTGCGACAGGAACAGCCCCGCCAACCCCAGGAACACCAAGAGCGGCAGAAGCACGAACAGGCGGCGGCGCGGCGCTTCGGTTTCGAGGCTCATGGCTTGATGGCCTGATCGGAACGCCGCCGCACCCCGGCCGCTTCCAGCGCTGCAAGCTCGCGCTTGCGCGCCCGCTGGTCGAGCAGGATCCAGCCGATCAGTCCGGCCAGCACAACGGCGGTGATGGCATAGGCGGCAGTGACGAACAGGGCGTGCGCGCTCATAGCGACCGCTCCCTGCTCGTAGCCATGTCAACCGTTCCGATCATGTCTTTCCATAACCCCGCGTCGGCCGGTCCGCAATTTGCCGCGGTGCCGCAGTGAGGCAACGTCTTCGTCGCCTCAATCCGTCCCGTGCCGCAACGCCAGCGCCGCCGCCAGTGGACCGAGCACCGCAAGAAACAGCGTCAGCGCGGCAAGAATGAGGAAAGGCTGCAGGAACGGCGCCGGATCGGCCGCCGCGCCATAGCTTGCCGAAACGCCGAAGATCAGCACCGGAATGGTCAAAGGCAGCACCAGCACCGAAATAAGCAATCCGCCGCGCGGCAGCGCCACCGCCACCGCGGCGCCTGCCGCGCCGATGAAGGTGATGGCCGGCGTGCCGACGAGAAGCGTGAGCGCCGTGGCGCCGATGCCCAGCGGCGCCATATTCATGAACAGGCCGAGCAGAGGTGCCGCGACCACCAGCGGCAGCACGCTGCCCGTCCAGTGCGCCAGGCATTTCGTCAGCACCGTCAGCGCCAGCATGTGGCGGTCGTTGTTCAGCACCAGGAGATCCAGCGAGCCGTCCTCGCGGTCGGCCTGGAACAGCCGGTCGAGCCCGAGCAGGCAGGCAAGCAGCGCAGCGATCCACAGGATGGCCGGGCCGATGCGCGACAGGAGGTTGAGATCGGGACCGACGCCGAACGGGATGGTGACGATCACGGCGAGGAAAAAAATCACGCCGATCAGTGCCCCGCCGCCGGCACGGATGGAAAGGCGCATGTCGCGGAGGAAGAGGGCTAGCATGATTTGAGATGCCCGCGCCCAGGCCCCCCTCTCTGGCCTGCCGGCCATCTCCCCCTCAAGGGGGGAGATTGGATGTCGCCTCGGCTTTCGCCAATCTCCAGCGTAGCAAGGCAAATGGGGCGCCTGAGCTGCTGATCTCCCCCCTTGCGGGGGAGATGCCCGGCAGGGCAGAGGGGGGTGCCTCGCGCCGACATCAATCGCCCATCCTCAACACCTTCGCCCCTTCCAGCCCCAACGGCAGATGCGTCGCCGCCACCACGATCCCTCCATCGTCGAGATGCCTCCGCATCAGCCCCGCGAACCGCTCCTCAGAGGCCTTGTCCAGTCCCGCCGTCGGCTCATCGAGCAGCCAGACCGGCCGACGGCTCACCAAAAGCTTGGCGATCGACGCGCGTCGTCTTTGCCCCGTCGACAGATAGCCGAAGGGCAGATGCCCGAGACCGGCGAGCGCCACCGTCTCCAGCGCCTCTTCGACGTCCAGCCCCGGCTCGCCCTGGAAGGCGCGCCAGAAGCCGAGATTCTCCTCGATGCTGAGCGCCGTCTTCATTGCGTTGAGATGGCCGAGATAATGCGAAGCCGAGGCGACCGTCGGGAAAGCCTCGCCGCCGCCCTCGACAAACACCTTGCCTCCGGCGGCCGGCAGCAGCCCGGCGACGATTCTCAGCAGCGTTGATTTGCCCGCGCCGTTCGGCCCGGTGACGATAAGCGCCTCGCCTTTTTCCAGCGCGAAGCTGATGTTGGAGAAAACCGTCTCGCCGCCGCGCTCGCCGCCCAGATTTTCGGCGATCAGCCGCATTCTTGCCCGTCCCGAAAGCACCGTTCCGCGGCCGTTTCCGGCTCACGCAAAATCGTCTTTCGACTGTCTAGAACTATTCCGGGAAATTCTCTATATGCGGTTCATCCGTGCCAGCGGTCGGCGCGGGATCAGAATTAGCGCCGAACCAGCGCACGCGCCGCCTTGAACGGCTCGGGTTGCTTGGGAGCGGACAGCGGAAATGGCCGTACCCGCACCTTTGCGCGTGATTGCATGCCAACGGCGTCCGTTCCCTTTCAGGCTGAACAGACAAGGACGGATCGCCGTGACGAAATCCCTCGACAGTTTCAATTGCCGCCGCACCCTGACCGCAGGTGGCGCGGACTATGTTTATTTCGACCTCGTTGAGGCCGAGAAGAACGGCCTCACCGGCATCGCCCGGCTGCCCTATTCGATGAAGGTGCTGCTGGAGAACCTGCTGCGCAACGAGGATGGCCGCTCGGTTACCAGGGAATCGATCCAGGCGGTCGCCGCCTGGCTGACCGACAAGGGCACCGCCGGCGTCGAGATCGCCTATCGCCCGGCCCGCGTGCTGATGCAGGATTTCACCGGCGTTCCGGCCGTCGTCGACCTCGCCGCCATGCGGGACGGCATCAAGGCGCTCGGCGGCGACCCGGAAAAGATCAATCCGCTGGTGCCGGTCGATCTCGTTATCGACCACTCCGTCATCGTCGACGAGTTCGGCACGCCGATGGCCTTCGCGCGCAATGTCGAGCTCGAATATGAGCGCAACGAAGAGCGCTACAAGTTCCTGAAATGGGGCCAGCAGGCCTTCCGCAATTTCCGCGTCGTGCCGCCCGGCACCGGCATCTGCCACCAGGTCAACCTCGAATATCTCGGCCAAGTCGTGTGGACCAATTCGGAGGACGGCGAAACCACCGCCTATCCCGACACCTGCGTCGGCACCGATTCGCACACCACCATGATCAACGGTCTCGGCGTACTCGGCTGGGGCGTCGGCGGCATCGAGGCCGAGGCCGCGATGCTCGGCCAGCCTGTCTCCATGCTTTTGCCCGAGGTCATCGGCTTCCGCCTCACCGGCAGGCTCAAGGAAGGCGTCACCGCCACCGACCTCGTGCTCACCGTCACCCAGATGCTGCGCAAGAAGGGCGTCGTCGGCAAATTCGTCGAGTTCTTCGGCCCCGGCCTCTCCAACATGACGCTGGCCGACCGGGCCACCATCGGCAACATGGCGCCGGAATATGGCGCCACCTGCGGCTTCTTCCCGGTGGACTCCGAAACCATCCGTTACCTCACCATGTCCGGCCGCGAGGAAAACCGCATCGCACTGGTCGAGGCCTACTCCAAGGCGCAAGGCATGTGGCGTGACGCCAGCTCGGCCGACCCGGTCTTCACCGATCTGCTCGAGCTCGACCTCGGCGATGTGGTGCCGTCGATGGCCGGCCCGAAGCGTCCCGAGGGCCGCGTCGCCCTGCAGGACATCCCCGCCGGCTTCGCCAAGGCGATGGAGACCGAATACAAGAAGGCCGCCGAGATCTCGAAGCGCTACGCCGTCGAGGGCACCGATCACGATCTCGGCCATGGCGACGTCGTCATCGCCGCCATCACCTCCTGCACCAACACCTCTAACCCGAGCGTGCTGATCGGCGCCGGCCTGCTGGCCCGCAACGCCAACCGCCGCGGCCTCAAGCAGAAGCCGTGGGTGAAAACCTCGCTCGCTCCCGGCAGCCAGGTGGTGGCCGAATATCTCGAAAAGTCCGGCCTGCAGAAGGAGCTCGACCAGATCGGCTTCAATCTGGTCGGCTTCGGCTGCACCACCTGCATCGGCAATTCCGGCCCGCTGCCGGCGCCGATCTCGAAGACCATCAACGACAAGGGCCTGATCGCCGCCGCGGTCTTGTCCGGCAACCGCAACTTCGAAGGCCGCGTCTCGCCGGACGTGCAGGCGAACTACCTCGCCTCGCCGCCGCTGGTCGTGGCGCATGCGCTGGCCGGCACGGTGACCAGGGATCTGACGACCGAGCCGCTCGGCGAGGGCAGCGACGGCAGGCCGGTCTATCTCAAGGACATCTGGCCGACATCGTCCGAGATCCAGGAGTTCATCGAGAAGAACGTCACCCGCGAGCTGTTCGCCCGCAAATATGCCGACGTCTTCAAGGGCGACGCCTATTGGCAGAAGGTCAAGGTACCGGAAGGCCAGACTTACGCCTGGGACGACCACTCGACCTATGTGCAGAACCCGCCCTATTTCGCCGGCATGGGCCGCGCCTTCGGCAAGATCGGCGACATCAAGGGCGCGCGCGTGCTCGGTCTCTTCGGCGACAAGATCACCACCGACCACATCTCGCCGGCCGGTTCGATCAAGGCCGCTTCGCCGGCCGGCAAGTATCTCACCGAGCATGGCGTCGGCGTCGCCGACTTCAACCAGTACGGCACGCGGCGCGGCAATCATGAGGTGATGATGCGCGGCACCTTCGCCAACATCCGCATCCGCAACCACATGCTGGGCGAGAACGGCCGCGAAGGCGGCTACACGATCCACTATCCTTCGAAGGAGGAGATGTCGATCTACGACGCCGCCATGGAATACAAGCAGGAAGGCGTGCCGCTGGTGATCTTCGCCGGCGTCGAATACGGCAACGGCTCCTCGCGCGACTGGGCGGCCAAGGGAACGAATCTCCTTGGTGTCCGCGCCGTCATCGCCCAGTCCTTCGAGCGCATCCACCGCTCCAATCTGGTCGGCATGGGCGTCATCCCCTTCGTCTTCGAGGACGGCACCTCATGGGCCTCGCTCAATTTGAAGGGCGACGAGCTGGTCGAGATCGACGGCCTGGACACGATCAAGCCGCGCCAGAAGATGATCGCCAAGGTGACCTTCGGCGACGGCACGGTGAAGAACGTGCCGATCATCTGCCGCATCGATACGCTGGATGAGCTCGACTACTTCAAGAACGGCGGCATCTTGCAGTACGTGCTGCGGGATCTCGCTGCTTAACAGCAGCAAGGGAGTAGGGCTTAGGCAGTAGGCAGTAGGGAAACAGGACACCTACTGCCTACTGCCTACTGCCTACTGCCTACTGCCTACTGCCTACTGCCTTCGCCTTCCCAACTCGCCGTCGCCGCCAGCAGTCCCGCGGCAATGAAAGCCAGCTTGGTCGAAGCATTGGCCGGCTCTGCCCAAAGTCCAGGCCCCGACCGTTCGCAATAGAGATCGACTGGGGTCAGGAGAGTCTGCCACATGGCGAGGACGCTGCTCCCGAATCGAACCGCGCCGTGAAATGCAACCGCCTCTCCTATTGCGCCCTTACCTGCTGCTGCAACATCAAAAATTTCACCGCAACGTGACTTCCCGTTGACTGGCGCTTCTGCCACATATTTTGGCAATCAGAACAAGGCCGGCGTCACCGGCGGGAATTGGAAAGTCATGGCAATTCAAGGACGATTGCGGCTTGCGGCACTGGCGCTGGCCCTCACGGCGTTGGCCGGCGCGGCCCTTGCAGCCGAGCCCGCCAAGGCCGTGACCAGCAAGCCTCAGACCGACAAGCCCTTGGGCGTGATCGAATTGTTCACCAGCCAGGGCTGCAGTTCCTGTCCGCCGGCCGACGAGTTCTTTGCTGAGCTCGCCGGCAAGGACGACATCATAGCGCTCGCCTACCACGTCAATTACTGGGACTATCTCGGCTGGCAGGACACGCTGAGCACCAAGGAAAACACCGAGCGTCAATATGACTATATGCGCGCCTTCGGCAGCCGCTCGGTCTACACGCCGCAAGCCGTCATCAACGGCCGCAGCCACGTCAACGGCGCCAGCCGCAAGGATGTCGACGGCGCCTTGGCCCGGATGGACCGGACCGGCGAGGGCATGCGGGTCGGCATCAAGGTGAGCCGAACCAGCGACCGCGTCATGATCGACGCGGGCGACGCCGGCAACGGCCCGAGCGACGCTCATGTTGTGATTGTCTATTTCGATCCGCCGCAGACGGTGAAGATCGGCCAGGGCGAGAACAGCGGCCGCAGCCTGACCTACTGGAACGCCGTTTCCGACATCCAGACCGCCGGTATGTGGCACGGCAAGGCGCAGCGTTACGAACTGCCGATGACCGAGATCGCAAAGAAGGGCGGCTGCGCGGTGCTGCTGCAGTCGGTCGGCAAGGACGGCATGCCGGGGCCGATCCTCGGCGCCGCCTTCATCCGCAAACCGGACCGGCTTTAGCTTCCCGTTCTAGCAATTGGCTTTTCGTCCGCTAGCGCGGACCGCTTCTCACCACAAGGCAGGCAATCTCTGGGAGTTCGGATAGCCGGCATGGCCTTGATCGGCGTGATTGATCGGCTGAAGGCTTGATTGCCAGGTGGTTCCCCCAATCCGTCGCTGCTTCGCAGCGCCACCTTTCCCCCCTCCGGAGGGAAAGG
>NZ_JAIUHI010000031.1:0-35035 GCF_020165035.1 Mesorhizobium sp. CA6
AGCACGCCGTCCGTCGTCGGACCGTTATTGGTCTCGTCGAGCGTCACCGAGCTGCCGACCACCGCATTCGAGATCGTAGGTACATCATCCGTGATATTGATCGAGATGGTCGAAGTGGATGTATTGCCGAAGCTGTCGGTTACCGTGAAGGTGAACACATCCTGCCCGGGCTGCACATTGGCGCCGTCATTGCCCGCCGGAACATTCGCTTCCGGCGACGTCAACGTATAGGTGTAGGTGCCGTCCGCGTTGACGTGTAGGATGCCGTATGTGCCATTGATGTTCGTGCCGACATTGCCGTTCACGTCGCTGCCGATATTACCGGCCTGAACACCGGTCACGGTCGCCCCGTCAGGATCCGAGAAGGTCAACTTGCCCGTCGTCGTCTCCGAGCCGTCGCCCGCATGCGAGCCGTCCACCGTCCCGGGGCCGAGGTCACCGACCGGTGGTGTTGTGTCGATGCCCGCCTCGTTCACCGCCGCAACCTCCGCCACCACACGCGGCTGGCTGCCGGTCACCTCGATCGTCAGCGTCGCCGGCGAGGTATCGCCGTCGCCGTCGGTGATCGTGTAGTTGAAGACGTCAGTGCCGGTCGGCGTATTCGGGGTGGCCTGATAGCTGTAGTCGCCATTGGCGAAGACGGTCAGCACGCCATGCGCGCCGGTCACCGTCGTCACGCCGGCATTGGTCACCGCGTTCGTCCAAGCGATCGAGGCGATCCCGTCCGCTCCAGCCGTGTCCGCCGCGCCGAGACCATGGGTGCTTGTCCCGGTCTCGACATTGCCGGTCACGGTCTCGCCCGACTGCGCCGCGTCCGTGTCGTTACGTGCCGTCGGCACGTCGTTGACGATGTCGATGGTGAGCGTCGTGGAAGCGGGGTCGCCGTCGGAATCGACCACTTGGACAACGAAATCGTCATGTGTGCCGTTACCGGTGGTGCTGTCGAGCAGCGTGTAGGAATAGGTGTAGCCGGTCCCCGGCGTGCCGGTGATCGTCAGGTCGCCATACTGGCCGTGCACCAGAATGCCGCCGGCCGCGTTCGTCACCTCAATCTGGGTATTGTCCTTGTCGGTCACATAAAGGTGGCCGATCGTGTCGCCACCAGTGGTGATCGCCAGCGCGCCGGTCGTCGTCTCGCTGGTGTCGCTGTTGTTGTTCGCGTCGTTGTCGGCGATTTCACCCGAGCCGGCCGGCAGGCCATCATGCGGCGGAAGGCCGGCCTCGCTCGCTGCGCTATGGCCGTTCGCATCAGGATTCTGCGGCGTCACATCGATGGTGGGCGTCGAATCCGGCTTCAGGTTGATCGTCACCGTCGCCACCGAGGCGTCGCCGTCGCCATCGACGATCCGGTACTGGAAGGTCACGGTTCCTTCTTCGCCAGCAGTCGGCTTGTAAGTGAAGGTGCCGTCATTGTTGTAGGTGACCGTGCCGGCACCGCCAGTCAGCGAGTTCGCCACATAGCTGACCTTCGCCGGGTCGGTGATGTTGACGCCGTCCGCGCCGGGCACGTCGTTGGCAATCACGTTCACCGTCACCGGCGCGTTCTCGGTTGCCTGCGCGGCAACGTCGTCATGCGCCGTCGGCACGTCGTCAATAATTTCGACGGACAGCGTGCCGGGAAGCGAGACGTCGCCATCGCTGTCGGTGACGGTCACCGTCATGTTGTCGAAGATGGAATCCGTGCCCGCACCGGAATGCTGCCCGCTGTGCTCCAGCGCATAGGTGTAGCTCACCTGGCCGGTCGCGGCGTCGTAGCCATTGATGGTCAGCGTGTTGCCGAACGGCGTCGTGATGTTGATCGGCGTCGATGCGCTGTTGGCAAGCTGGGCACCCGAGATCACCTGGCCGTTGATGGTCACCGAGCCGATGCCGTCGGGCGAGTTGATGGTGAAGGTTCCGGTGTTGTGCTCGGAGGGATCGCCGTCGGGGCCAGGTGCCGCCGCTTCGCCCGAACCTTCCGAGCCGGAGCTCGCCGGCAGGCCTTTTTCATTGACGATGGTGTCGCCGCCGCTGGTCGACGGCGTCAGGTCGAGGATCGTCGGCGTGGTGTCGGGCAGCAATCCCGGGAACAGCTCGCGATGGTCAGGCTGGCCGAACGCCAGGTCCGTCGGCGGCAGCAGCGACGTCAGGCCGAAGCCGTCGCCGATCCCGCCTGCGGGATGTTCGAAATTGCCGCCCGCGCTGCCCGGCGAGCCGTTGCCGCCGGCCGAGATCGAGCCGTCGGCGCCGAAGGCGACATCGACATGGCTGGCCTCGAGCGCGGCGATCAGCGCCACGCGCGGCACCTCGACGTCGCCGAGAATGAAGGTCGGCACATTCAGCGCGGCGTCCTTGATGACGATCGGGGATCCGTCGGGCTGCGTGAGGACGAGATCATGTCCGTCGACCTTGATGTTGTCGATTGACACGCTGGCCGGGAGCTTCACGACATTGCCGGCCTCGACATGATATTCATGCGGCGTATTGCCTGCCGCTGCATTTGCCGCCGGTGCGTTCGCGGGGGCAGCAGCCTTGGCGTCGGCCGGCTGGTTTGCGGCCGGCGCATTGGCCGCGCCCTGGGCCGGCGCGCCGCTGCCGACATCGACCGGCACGGGTTCGCTCGCCGCCTGGGCGGCGGTCGCCTGCGCAACCTGCACACCCGTCGAGATATGATTTTCACCAGCGCTGGTGTGCTCGTCCCAGGAATTTGAAACGGCGTCGAATTCGATATTGGTCGTCATAGCTAAAGCCCCTCCGGCATTTCCCGGAAAGAGACATGTCAGGCCCCGGCTTTGCAACAGACGTTCAATCTATTTCATATATTCGAGTATGTAGAGAATCGCATTTTTTACACTTGGTAAATTGCGATGATATATCTGGATATGCATGACCTTAACGAGGGTGGGAATGACCGCGCCGCACGCCTTCCGTCTTGGTAAATGGAAGTATAATTTTGAATAAAATTTGATGCAAAACAGAATAGCGTGATTCGCGGAAACTTACCCACCTTCCTTTCCGATAATTTGAGACAAGATTGGTAGCGTCCACAATCAAAGGTGGGCGTCATGAAAATACAAAAAGCAGCCCCGACAGGGATCAAGGTTCTCTTGCTGGCGATCGGCCTTGCCGCTCAGGCAGATCCATCGTCGGCAAGCGGGAATTCGGGCGCGGTTCCGGTCCTGCAAAAGGTGCCTGCGCCGGCGAGCCTCGGCGGCGTTTCGCTGGCCCGGCCGCTGCCTTGGCAGCCGGCGTCCGCATACCGGATCGCGGACGTTTCTGTGGGCTACACGCCGGCGGCGCGTTACGAGGCTGAAGCGCACGCCAAGACCGATCCCGGCATCGACCCGATCCAGACCGCCGCGATCATCCCCGGCGTCTTCGGCTCGGTGGCTTTGTCGATGCGCAACTTTCCGGTCGCGGCGCGCTGGGCTCCTGTCTACAGGGCCATCGTCGATTGCACCGCCGGCAGCGTCTGCGACCGTGAGAGCCCAGCCTTCGCCGAGATCGTCAACATCGCCGGCGACAAGGGCTTTCGCGACAAGCTGTCCTTCGTCAACAGCAGCATCAACCGCCTGATCGCCTATCGCAAGGATAGCGTCGTCTATGGCAAGCTCGACTATTGGGCGAAGCCGTCGGAAATCCTCGAGCATCGCGCCGGCGATTGCGAGGATTTCGCCATATTGAAGATGGCGGCGCTGCTCAGAGCCGGCATCCCGGCGCAGAGCATGTCGCTGGTGGTGCTCCAGGATCGCCGCCGCAAGTTCTTCCATGCCGTCCTGTCGGTGAGCACGGCAAGCGGCGCCTTCATCCTGGACAGCCTCGGCAACGCCGTCCTACGCGACAGCGATCTGCCCGACTATGTTCCGCTCTATTCCTTCAGCACCGATCGCGCCTGGATTCACGGGTCGAAGTCCGGCGCGCAGGTCGCCGACATCGCCGGCCGCTTCGCCACGGTCGCTCCGGGCGAAGGATCGCCGGAACCATCAGTGGCTTCGAGCCTGAGGCAGTAGTTCGAGCGGTTCAGCGCCTCGCCGAAAATACGCGGTCGCTCTGTTGTCTGCGCAGCCCGGACAGTTCCGGAAGAATGCGTAGCTCTAGCCGTTGTAGACGAAGGCCATCAGCAGTTCCGGCTCGGTGACGGGCGCGCGCACGGCGCTGAGCTGGCCGCGATAGCGGCGCTCGCCGGCGCCGATGACAAAACCGCTGGTGACCGGCGTTTCGCCATTGGCGTCGAGCCGGGCGAAGATGTCGGGAACGTTGAGGTCGAGCGCCAGCTTCAAGTCCTGGCGCCCATCCTCCCCGGGCGCGCTCGGCAATTGGCGCCGGACCAGTTGCTGGAACGGCGTGTTGAAAGCCAGGATCTTCTTCGAAGAAGACAGCGCGAAGGCGGGCGAGGGGCAGGCGACCAGGATCGCGTTGATCGTGCGGATCGAAGCGAGCTTGCGCAATTCCATGCTTTCCTCGGCGAGGCCGCGCATACAGGCGACGCGGATCGCCGAGGTGAGGTTGCCCTGGTCGGGATGATGTTCGGCGATCTCCTCGACCAGCATGCCGATCGTGCATTTGCGGCTTTCGGCCATCTGCTTCAGCGACACCCAGAAGGCGCGCTCCAGCCGGATGCCGCGACGCACGCCGCCGCGCGCCACGACGCGGAATTCGGGGCCGAAATCCTCGGCCGCGAGCGATGGCAGCAGCCGTTCGCGCGAAGTGTCCGGATGGATGGCGCTATCGCTCACTCATTGCCTCCTGACGCGCCTTGTTGATGGGCTTCAAAAGATAGTTGAGGATCGTCTTGCGTCCGGTCTTGATGTCGACCGAGCAGATCATGCCGGGGATGATCGAGTAGGTCTTGCCGTTCCTGGTAAGCGTCGATTTGTCGGTGGCGACCCGGACCTGGTAATAGGGCTCGCCCGTCTTCTGGTCGACGAGGCTGTCGGCGGTGATGTTGGAGACCTTGCCTTCGATGCCGCCGAAGATCGAGAAATCATAGGCGGTGACCTTGATCAGCGCCTCCTGGTTCGGCTGGATGAAGGCGACGTCGCGCGGCGAAACCCGGGCTTCGACCAGCAGCGTCTCGGAGGTCGGCACGATGCCGGCCACGACCGCGCCCGGCTGCACGAAGGCGCCGAGCGTGTTGACGTCAAGCGTGTTGACGATGCCGTCGACCGGCGAGCGGATGTCGGTGCGCGCCACCTTGTCGGTGGCGCCGCGGATGGTTTCGTCGACCACGGACAGATCGGCGAGCGCCTGCGTCAGGTCGCTCAACGCCTCCTGCTGCAATTGCAGGCCCAATTCGTTCACCTGAAGCTGGGCCTCGGTGATTGCTCCCTGGCTCTTCTTGATGGTCTCGCCGGCAAGGGTCAGCTGTCCGCGAAGATCGGTCTGTTCGCGCTCGACGCGGATCTGTTCGGTCCTGGCCATCAGGCCTTTCTTGACCATGGGTTCGACCAGCGCCGCTTCCTGGTCGGTGACGGCAAGGCTCTTCGACAGGCGGTCGGCGTTGGCGGTGGCCTCGTCCAGTTCCTTCTCGCGCTGGTCGAGGCGCGATTTGAGAACCGACAGCTTGACCTCGAAATTGTCGCGGCGCGCGACAAGCAGCCTTTGCTCGTTGTCGCAGATCTCCGGCGCGACCTTCTGGATTTCCGCCGGGCAGGGGAACGACCCTTCGACACTGCCGCTCTGCTCGAACTGCAGTCTGGCGATGCGCGCCTGCAGCGCTCGCGCCTTGGCCTTCTCTTCGCCGAGGCTCGAAGTGTTGCCCGAATTGTCGAGGCGGATGATGAGGTCGTTCTTCCTGACGGTCTGGCCGATCTGGACGGCGATCTCCTGCACCACGCCCGGTTCGCTGGCCTGGATGATCTGCGTCTTCGAAGCGGGTATCACCTTGCCGTCGCCGCGCGCGATCTCGTCGACCTCGGCGAACGACGCCCAGGCCGTGAAGCACACGAACAGCGCCCCGACGATGTAGACGGACGCCGAGGCGAAAAGTGGTGGCCGGTCTTCCCTTGCTAGCATGTCCATACGTTCCGGTCAGGCATTTGCCTTCTGCAGCGCCTGGATGACTTGTTCCTTCGGCCCGTCGGCGACGACGCGGCCCTGGTCGATGACGATGAGGCGGTCGGCAAGTTCCAGCATGCTGTAGCGATGGGTCGACACGATCAGCGTCGTGCTGCGGTCGAACGCCACCTTGAGCTGCTTGATCAACTGCCGCTCGGAAGCGAGATCCATCGAACCCGACGGCTCGTCCAGGAAGACGATCTTCGGTTTGGTCAAAAGCAGCCGCGCGATCGCCACCGCCTGCCTTTGCCCGCCCGAGAGATTGGTGCCACGCTCGCCGACATTCATGTCGTAGCCACGCGGATGCCGCGAGACGAAGTCGTCGACGCCGGCGGCCTTCGCCGCATCGATGATCTCCTCGTCCGTCGCTCCCGGCGCCGCCATCAGGAGGTTCTCCTTGATGGTTCCCGAAAACAGGTCCCCGGCCTGCGCGACGATGCCGACCGCGGCACGGACCTCCGAGGGGTGGTATTGGCGGATGTCGATGCCGTCGAGCAGCAGCTCCCCCGATGTCGGCAGGAACAGCCGGCCGATCAGCCGGCCCATCGTGGTCTTGCCGGAGCCGATGCGGCCGATGATGCCGACCCGCTCGCCGGGCTTGACCGCGATGTTGAGTCCGCTCAGAACCTCGTTTTCCGTGCCCGGATAGGCGAAGCCGACATTCCTGAAGACCAGCGCGCCGCTGCGGATCGGCCGGTTGACGAAGCCGACGGTGTCGGGGCGGTCCTCCGGTTGCGACATGATCGTGTTGATGATCTTGAGCGACAGCATCGCCTGCCGGAACCGGGCAAGCGTGATGGCGATCTGGCCGAGCGGCGCCACGGCGCGGCCGGCGAGCATCACGGTGCCGATGATGGCGCCGGTCGACACCTGGCCTTCCGAGAACGCATAGGCGCCGGCCACGACCAGGGCGACCGTCACGAATTGCTGGATGGCGCCGGTGATATTGCCCGCCGCCGCCGAGAGCTCCTTGATTTTTTCCGACGTGTTGGCCGCGTTCTTCGAGTGCTCGCCCCATTTGCGCAGCAGGTAGGCTTCGGCGCGCAGCGACTTGATCGTCTCCAGCGTCGAGATGGACTCGACCAGCAGGGCCTGGCGTTGCGACGCCTCGTTCATCGATGCCGCGACCCGCTTGCCGATCCGCCTCTGCGTGATCAGCCCGACAATGACGGAGATGACGAAGGCCAGCGCAGGTATGACCACCAGCCAGCCGCCGATGGCGTAGATGACAGCCAGAAAGACGAAGACGAAGATAGTGTCGATGAAGACGCTGATCGTGTTGGAGGTGAAGAACTCGCGCACGAATTCGTATTGCGTGACGCGGTTTGCATATTCACCCGTCGACCCGGGCCGCGCCGAAAGCGAGGAATTCAGCACTTTCTCGAACAGCAGGTAGGAAATCCGCAGGTCCGCCTTGCGACCGGCATAGTCGATCAGCGATGCCCTGGCCGTCTTCAGCAGCAGGTCGAACAGGATCGCCGCGCCGATGCCGAGCGCCAGCACCCACAGCGTCGAGATCGCCTTGTTGGGCAGGATCCGGTCGTAGACATTCATGGTGAAGATCGGCGAGGCGATCGCCAGCAGATTGATGAACACCGCCGACAGCACCACTTTCGAATAGGTGCGCCAGAACGCCCCCATGGTGCCGGTCAGCCAGTGGCGCCTTTCGATCCGCGCGGCGGTGCCGACCGTCATCTCCTCGGCCTGATTGGCATAGGTGATCGAGAAGGACGTGCCGCCGCTGATATAGCTTTCGGCGAGTTCCGACCTGTCGATCGTGGTGCGGCCGTTTTCCTGCGGCGCCGTCAGATATTGCCCGCTCTCGATCTCCGCCAGGAGGGCGATCGGCAGTTGGCTGACGCGAAAGACGATGGCCGGAAGATCGAAGCGGCCGCGCAGGAAATCGCGATGGCTGAAATTCTGCACCTCCAGGCCGATGCGCTCGGCCAGATGGCGGATCTCGTCCGGCTCGATGCGTGTCTCCGAAATCGGCACGCCGGCAAACAGCACCGTTTCGGCGCTCGGCCTGCCGAGATAGGCCGCCACAGCGCAGAAGCAGGCTTTGAAAGCCTCCTTGGGCGATAGGATATTAGGTTGCTGGTTCACGATCCGCCCCGAAGGACCGAAGATCGATACTACATCGGCTACTTTTTCCTGACCGGCGCGAGGATGTCGAACGGCAGATCGTTCTTCTGCTCCGACGGCGTGCGCGCATAGGTCTCGGTATCGGCCGTGGCCGGCACACCGAATTCCTCACGCGCGTAGGCCGCGGCCTGCTTGGCCGGCTGGATGTTGAGCGTCTTCAGCAATTCGCCGGTTGCGGCCAGCAGCCGGTATTCCGCGAACAGCGACGCGTAGGACGACGTGTCGGCCAGCGTCGCGGTGTTGAAGCGCGTGTTCTGGGCATCGAGCACGTCGAGCAGCGAGCGCTGCCCGACCTTGAACTGCTCGCGATAGGAGGCGACCAGCTTTTCATTGGTGGCTGCCTGCTGGCGCAGTGTCTTTGCCAGCTCCGCCTGGCGGAAGCGGCGGTCCCATGAGGTCCGGACGGCTTCCTCGATCTCGCGCAGCACCTGGTGCAGCGCAAGGCGCTGCTCGCTGGTGCGGCGAATCTGTTCCTGTTCGTTGGCCTTGTCGATGCCGCCGCGATAGAGGTTCCAGCGCAGCACCACCCGAGCCTGTAGATCGCTCGCGTCGCCATTGTCGCCGTCGATGTCATATCCGCCCCGGGCAACGCCCTCGGCGGTAACCGTCGGGCCGTATTTCGCCCGCGCCGCGTCGACCAGCGAAGCGGCGGCGTCGATGTCGCTGTTGGCCATATGGACGCGCGGGTTGTTCTGCCTGGCGAGCCCGATCGCATCGTCCAGCGACCGCGGCAGGGCGGCTGCGACATCGGCGGGCCGCGACGCGTTGGTCAGCGGCTTGCCGACATTCTTGAAGAAGCGGATCTTGGCCGCCTCGAGTTCTTCGGTCGCTTCCTGCATCCGCGCCTTGGCGGCATAAAGGCGTTCCTCGGCCTGCTGCCGGTCGGCATCGTTGAGCGCGCCGCCTGCGATGCCTTGCCTGATATCGCTGAGGATGGACTGATGGAAGCCGAGGTTCTTCTTGGCTTCGACCACGATCGAAGCCTGCAGCATGTATTCCAGATAATCCTGGACGACGGCGAGCCCGATGAACTCGGACCGTTCCAGAACCCTGAAGGACGCTCCATCGACCCGCGAGGCCTGGCGGTTCAGCTCCGCCCGCCTTGCGCCGCTGTCATAAAGCGTCTGCGAGACGGTGAGGTCTGCCTCGTTCGGATAGAGAGCTTTGTGATCCTCGTCGAGCGCGCGCCGCGTGTCGTTGTCCAGGCGGCGAACGCCGGTCGATGCTTCCAGGTCGACGCTGGGAAGGTAAAGGCCTTTGGCCTGTCGCAGCTCGAATTCGATCGCTTCGCGGTTTTCGATCGCCTGTCCAATCTCCGGATTGGACTCCACGGCGACGGCGACAGCTTCTTTGAGTGTGAGTGCGCTGGCGCTACCACAAGCCAACATTGACACCGTGACAGCAAGCGCAACGCGCCAGCCGACGGTAATTTTACCCGTCCTGGTCATTTCTACCCCGTGACTATCCCCGCGCCATTATTTTTTTATTGGCGCTTATTTGCCCAAGCCTGCCACCGGACCTTTCAGCCAGTATCTATCAGATTTTTTGGGGACGTGAGCATATAATGGATTAGACACCCGCTAAAATTGCGATTTCCGGCATTAGGGTTAAAGCCTGTAGCAAAAATAGCACAGAAACCGGGCGCGCTCGTCGGGACTCTCCCAGTTCCAATCGCGCAGCGATGGTTATGGTCTGAAAGAAACGGCGAATCGTGCAGCGCCCGTGCACAAGCTCCTGCGAAATCTGCTGCGGCCTTGCAAAGCATGCGCAAGAAAACGCCATTTCAGCCTGGTTTGATTGGCAAACGCGGATCGTTCCCTGTATTGCCGGCCGAGCAAAAAGCCGTGGATTTTGTTGCATGACCAATATCACCCTGACCGGGCTTGCCCGCGATCTTGCCCGACGCGCCGCCGAGGGCAGGCCGGTGCGCATCGGCGTCATCGGCTCCGGCGAGATGGGGACCGATCTGGTGACGCAGGGCATGCTGATGCCGGGCATCTCGATCGCGGCCATCTCCACGCGCCGTCCGCACACCGCCCGTGAGGCGATCCGCATCGCCTTTGGCGACGAGGCGATGGCGGTAGAGGCCGAAACCGCTTCCATGGTTACCCGGGCGATCGAGAGCGGCAGGATCGCCATCACCTCGAACGAGATGCTGGTCACCAACCCGCTGATCGACGTCGTCATCGACGCTACCGGAAAACCTGGCGTCGCCGCCGATTTCGACCTGATGGCGATGGAGCATGGCAAGCATCTGGTGATGATGAACGTCGAGGCTGACGTGACCATCGGCTGCTACCTGAAGCAGCAGGCAGACCGGCTGGGTGTCGTCTATTCGGTCGGCGCGGGCGACGAGCCGTCAAGCTGCATGGAGCTGATCGAATTCGCCTCGGCGCTTGGGCTAGGCATCGTCGCGGCCGGCAAGGGCAAGAACAATCCGCTCAACCACGACGCGGTTCCCGACGACTACCGGGAAGAGGCGGCGCCCCGCAACATGAACCCGCGCATGCTGGTCGAGTTTGTCGACGGCTCGAAGACCATGGTCGAGATGTGCGCCATTGCCAACGCCACCGGGCTGGTCCCGGATGTTCCAGGCATGCACGGCCCCAGGGCCGATCGCGATCAGCTGGCCAAGGTGCTGATCCCGAAAGAGCGTGGCGGGCTCCTGTCGAGGAAAGGCGTCATCGATTACACGATCGGCAAGGGCGTGGCGCCCGGCGTTTTCGTCATCGTCGAGGCGATGCACCCGCGCGTCGTCGAACGCATGGACGATCTCCATGTCGGCACGGGCCCTTATTACGGCCTGTTCCGGCCCTATCACCTGACTTCGCTGGAGGTGCCGCTCACCGCCGCCCGTATCATGCTCTACGGCAAGCCCGACATGGTGCCTCTGCCGAGGCCGGTGGCGGAAGTCTGCGCGGTCGCCAAGCGCGACCTTGCCGCCGGGGAGACCCTGGATGCGATCGGCGAGACTTGTTACCGCTCCTGGACCATGACCGTCGGCGATGCCCGCGCCGTCCGCGCTGTTCCGGTCGGCTTGCTCGAAGGCGGCAAGGTGCTGAAGCCGGTGAACAAGGGCGAGTTGTTGACCGAGGACAATGCCGTGCCGGACCGGACAACGAGGCTCTACGCCCTGCGCCGGCTTCAGGATGACATGCTCTACGGAACGAAGATTACTTCCCCAGCTCTATCGACCTGAGCCGCGCGGCTTCCACGGCTTCGGTGACGAGCTTCGTCAAGCGGTCGTCGCCCATCAGCACCGCAAGCGCCGCTGCGGTCGTGCCGTTGGGGCTGGTCACCTGCTGGCGCAGCACGCCCGGCTCCTCGTCTGCTTCCGCGGCGAGCGAGGCGGCGCCGAAGACGGTCTGCATGGCAAGCAGCTTGGCGGTTTCGGCGGGAAGACCGGCCTTCTCGGCCGCGACCGTCAGCGCCTCGATGAAGTGGAAGATATAGGCCGGGCCGGAGCCGGACACGGCCGTCACGGCGTCCATGAGGCCCTCGTCGTCGATCGTCGTCACGACGCCGCTCGCCGAAAGCAGCTCAAGGACGAAGCGGCGGACGTCGTCGGAGACCAGCGGGTTGGAGAAAACGACCATCATGCCTTTGCCGATCGCCGCCGGCGTGTTCGGCATGCAGCGGATGACCGGCGCGAGCTCGCCCAGGATTTCCTCGAAAGTGGCGACCGGCGTGCCGGCGGCGATGGAGAGAAAGCTGGTCCTGCCGTCGCCGAAGCGCTTGTACTGCGCCGTCACCTCGCGGATCACCTGCGGCTTTACCGCGATGACGACGAGATCGGGCAGGGCATCGGCCGGAATGCCGGCGGCGTCGGCGGCAGCACGGCAGCCCAGATGTTCGGCGCGCCGGCGCAGTTCCGCGTTGGGCTCGACCACGAACACCGCTTGCGGCTCGAGCTTGGCGGATTTCAGCCAGCCCGAGAGCATGGCGTAACCCATATTGCCGCAACCGGCGAGAATGAGCCTGATCGTCATGAAAACCTCCGAGAAGGCTCTCCTTAGACGGTTGCGCCGCAGTGGAAAAGAGCAGTCGGCGGGAGATCGATCGGCCAGGATTAGTTTGAAAGGCGAACCGGGATCGGCCGCAGCGAGACTTGTCTCAAGCCGAGTACGCCGAGCACGAAGAACAGCCAGACGGGATCGCCGCGATGGAAGAAGAAGCTTTCCAGGAAACCGTTCAGCGCCGTAAACAGCACCACCATCATGAAAAAGTCGCCGAGGAAGATGTTTTCCTTGCGCGCCGGGATGCGCATATAGTCGCGCAAAGGGGCGATCAGGAAGGTGTAGACGGCGACGCAGAGCGCCGGGATGCCCATCAGTACGGCGATGTCGAGATAGCCGTCGTGACCGTGAACGATGGTGCGGATATCCCAGGGCCGGTCGAAGGGCTGGTCCTGGTTGAGCAGCAGTGGCGTCCCCCAGAAGCTTTCATAGCCGTAGCCGGTCCAGGGCTTCTTCGCCAGCATCTCGCCGGCGAACTCCCAAAGCGTCGTGCGTCCGGTATAGGTGAGATCGGGGAAATAGATTGCCGCCAGATGCTTCACCGGCGCGATGAAGACGATGCCGAGCGTGCCGACGGCGGTCGCGATGATGGCCAGCGCAAATAGGATCGGCGTGCCGAGCCGCATGCCGATGAGGCTGGGCAGCACGACGATCATGATCGAGAACGGGATCAGCCCGGCGGTCGTCTTGGAGCCGGTGTGCAGCATGAAGATCATCGCCGCGCAGAAGATGCCGGCGCCCCACCAGCGCTGGCCGCGCCGGAAGAGGTACAGTCCGGCGAAGCTGAAACAGGCCATCACCGGACCGGCGATGTTCTTGTGCGTGAAGACACCGCGCCACAGGCCGGCATGCTCGGGCTCCTGCGAGTCGGCGGTGTGAAGCGCTTCATGCGGGAAGACAACCAGGCCGACATAGGAAAGACCGATCACCACGGCGGCGGTGAAGATGACCATCCTGGCGAAGGAATCGGCATCGCGCGGCAGCACCAGGATCGTCGCCATGGTGATGATGCCGATCATGGTGAAGGAGGCGGCGCGCATCGCCGCGGGCGGATCGGTGGCAAGCACCACCGACAGGAAGAAGAAGCCCAGCATCAGCGCCCAGGAAGGGCTCACCAGCGAGCGCACCACGCGCGGGTCGGCGAAGGCCAGCAGCGAGAAGATGGAGACCGCGCCGAGCGAGCCGAAGCCGAGTTGGTTGACGATGTCGCCGCCGTCGCCGGTCAGTTCCGCGCCTGCCGGCTGGAAGGGCCGGAACGAGACGATGATGACGGTGAACAGGAGCGCGGCGATAGCCGTCGCCACACCTTCCCTGGTGAAGGCGGCACCGAGCGGAGCGCGCTCAATTCTTCTCAGGCTGCCGGTACTGCTCATTGGCATATCCGAATTCGGCGAGCACCCGGCCGAGCGCGACATAGACTGGATAGAGGCTCGTCGTCAGCGAGCCGGTGCGCGCCAGCCGGATGGCGCCGCGCAGCGGCGAGGCGGCGAGCAGCGCCAGGCTCTTCAGGAAAACCTTGAGGCCGGCAAGCGGCGTGCCGGCGCGCTTCTTCTTTTCGACCAGCGTCGAGATCACGCCATTGCGCAGACTGCGGGCGCGGATCCAGTCGGCCTCGACGCGCCGGGCCGGCACGGTCTCATTGACCTTTGCTTCGGCGCACCAGCCGAGCACGAAGCCTTTTTGCGCGCACCGGCTGAGAAAGTCGGAATCGCCGCCGCCCATGAAATTGAACCTGAGATCGAGGAAGGGCGGTCCCATGGCCTCAAGCACGTTGCGACCGAGCAGCAGGTTGCCGGACGAATAAAGCGCCGGCACGCGGCCCGTCTCCCGATAGGGCGGCGCGAACACCGGGTGCTCGGCCCATCTGGCATGCGAGGCATCGGCAAAGATGGGTACCTGCGGGCCGCCGACAACGTCGGCTTCAAGTGTCTCCGCGGCGCCGCACATGCGCTCGAGCCAGTCTGGCTCGGCGATCTCGTCGTCATCGATGACCAGCAGGTGGCGAAAATTGGGAAACTGCAGGATCGCCGTCTGCCAACCGGCATTGTAGGCGCTGCAATTGCCGCGCTCATGCGCGATGATGACCATGCCGGGCATCTCGCCGCTTTCGAACAGGGGCAGCACCGCCTTGGCGCCCTCGCGCGCCTCGGCCTCATTTTCCATGACGATGACGGCAAAGCGCCTGCCGGTCCGTTGCGCCTTGAGCGAAGCCAGCGTTTCCAGCACCTGCTTTGGCCGTTTGAAGGTCGGCAGCGTCACGACCGCCTCGACGGTCTCGGCGGCAAGCCCCGGCGACCGTCCCGCGATCGATACAGAAGCGTCGGACGGCAAAGGGATCATCCGTTTCCAGCAGCGAGGGTTTGAGCCCTCGATAGCATCGCGGTGATAACGTTTCGTTAATCACCTTCTCGCCCGTCCTTCGGAAAAGCCGGGTCTTCGGCCTTTGACAGTGCCATTTAATCAAGGCTTCACCGCGTTTTGCTACCGGCTGCAGCCAAGGATAGGTGAGATGCATCTGCTGTTCGCCACATCGATCGTGCCTGATGGCGCTCTCGCCTCAGGCTACGAGATTGCCAACGCCGCGATCATCGACGCGCTGCGGCGCGCCGGCGTGCGCGTGACGGTGATCGGCTTCATCTGGCCGGGCAAAGCCCCGTCCGATCCGCAAAACACCATCGTGCTCGACGCCGTCGAGGTGCGCACCGAAAGCGCGTCGCCGCTGCAAAAGCTTGCCTGGGTGGGCAAGGCGGTTCTCTCCGGTCTTACCTTTTCCTCCGTCAAGCTGCGTGTCGTTGCCGATGCGCAAGTCCGCGACGCCATCGAACGCGCCGGTCCCTTCGACGGCTATGTCCTAAACTCGGTGCAGTTCGCCGGCGCCTTTGAGAAGGTTCTCGCCGACCGTCCATTCGTCTTCGTCGCGCACAATGTCGAGCACCGCTCGGCCGAGGAAAATGCGGCCGCGGCCGGCAGCGCGCTTCAGCGCTGGATGTTCCGCCGCGAGGCCAGGCTCCTCAAGGTCATGGAAGAGCGGCTCTGCGGCGCGGCGCGCTTTGTCTTCACGCTGGCCGAGGAAGACCGCGCGGCACTTGGCGTCGCCTCCGACCGGCGCTCCGCGGTGCTGCCGCTGGTCACCCGTGCGCAGGCGCCGACAAGCAGGGCGAAGCGGCATATCGATTGCGACGCCGCGCTGATCGGCACCTGGACCTGGCAGCCGAACCGCATCGGCCTCGACTGGTTCCTGACCAAGGTCGTGCCGCATCTGAAGCCGGATTTCCGCATCAGGATCGCGGGCATTGTGCCTTCCGGCATCAGCTCGCCGCATCCCGGCGTTTCCTTCGTCGGCAGGGTTCCGGAAGCGCAGGCCTTCGTGCGCGGCGCCGCCGTCATTCCCTTGATCAGCACCGCCGGCAGCGGCGTGCAGTTGAAGACCATCGAGACCTTCGAGCTTGGCCTGCCGTCCGTCGCCACCAGTCGCTCGCTGCGCGGCATCGGCTATCGCCCCGACAATTGCGTAGTGACCGACGATCCGATTGCTTTCGCGGCGGCGCTGCAGGCGGCTGCGGCCAATGTCCGCGACGTGGATGGCAGCGCCTTCCATCGCCGCCAGCTCAAGGCGCTCGACGTCGCGATCGGGCTTGGCCTGGAGAAGCTCGGCGCCGTCAGGCAGGAGGCGGCCGCGTGAACATGCACACCGCGCGCGCCGCTTTCGGCTTTGATATGCTCAAGACCATTTTGGGTATTCCGGTGCTGGCCATACGCTGGGACGAGGCCATCGCCTTGCTCACCAGGCTGATCGACGAGCGTCGCTTCACCAAGGTGAGCTTCCTCAACGCCCATAACGCCAACCTTGCCTGCACCGACCCGGTGTTTGCCGAGGCGCTGGAAAACTTCCTCATCCTGCCCGACGGCGTCGGCGTCGACATGGCGGCAAAGCTGCTTTACGGTGCGCCTTTCCCGAGCAATCTCAACGGCACGGACTTCATTCCGGCCTTCCTGCAGGCCTCGTCGCATCCGCTGACGGTGGCGCTGCTCGGCACGACGCGCGCCAATGCCGAAGCCGCATGCGCGAAGCTCTCGACGCTCGCCATGCAGCACAAATTCGTCGTCGTCCATGACGGCTTCTTCTCGGCCGCCGAGGAGCCGGCGATCCTCGAGCGCATCGCCAGGCTGCGGCCGGATGTGCTGCTTGTCGCCATGGGTGTGCCGCGCCAGGAATTGTGGATCGAGCGCCACATCGACAGCCGCCATTGCACGCTGCCGGTCGCAGTCGGCGCCCTGCTCGATTTCATGAGCGGCTCGGTGCCGCGCGCGCCGCTATGGCTGCGCCGGCTGCGGCTCGAATGGCTGTTCCGCCTGTGGATCGAACCCGGCCGCCTGTGGCGCCGCTATATTGTCGGCAATCCGCTCTTCCTGTGGCGCGTCGTCAAGCAGAAGCTGTTGCGCATACCGCTGCCGCTGGAGGCGCGCCGGTGAACAGCCGCTTCGTTCCGGACGCCTCCACTGCGGTCGAAGCGCTGCCGCGCATGCCCTTGGCTGCGATCGTCACCGCAAGCTACGCTCCCGATTTCGAGCGCTGCCGGCTTTTATGCGAAACCGTCGATCGCCACGTCACCGGCATGGCGCATCATTATATCCTCACCGAACATCGCGACGTCGCGCTGTTTCGCCAGCTGGAAGGCAGCCGCCGCAGCGTTGTCGACGAGCGGGACCTGTTGCCGCGCTGGCTGCGCGTGTTCGATGATCCGCTGAGCGGCTTCCGCCGCCGCGTCTGGCTGAGCCTGAAAACGCAGCCGCTGCGCGGCTGGCATGTGCAGCAGCTGCGCCGCATCGCCATTGCCGGGCAGGCAAAGGAAGACGTGCTCGTCTTCTGCGATTCCGACGTCGCCTTCCTGAAGCCGTTCGACGCGAACGCCTTCTGGCGCGACGGCAAGGTGCGGCTGTTCCGGCGTGACGGCGTGCTGGCGAGCGATGGACATGACGAGCATCGCATCTGGTCGCGCAATGCGGGCGCCGCGCTCTGCATCGATCCCTCCAATCCATCGAGCCACGACTACATCTCGACGCTGATCGCCTGGCGCCGCGAGACGGTCAACGCCATGTGCGAGCGCATCGAGAAGGTGCATGGTCGCGACTGGGTCGGCGTGGTCGGCTCGGCGCGAAAATTCTCCGAATGCATGATCTATGGCCGCTATGTCGACGACGTGCTTCAAGGCGCAGGCCATTTCCACGGCTCGGAGGAGTTCTGCCGCGTCCACTGGAACGGCGAGCCGCTGTCCGACGAGGAATTCCGCCGCTTCGTCGACGCTATGGCGCCGGAACAGGTGGCAATCGGCATGCAATCCTTCATCGGCACCGATACCGGCCGCATCCGCCGCCTGATAGGGCTTTCCGCGTAAGGCTCAGATCGCCTTGGCCGGCCGGCGCATGGCCGAATAGGTCAGCAGCATCGAGGCGAGATAAAGCAGCAGGAAGACGATGTTGAGCGACAGGACCAGATTGGCCGTGTCGGGGATGGTGGTCAGCACATAAGTGAGCAGAACCGCCTTCAGGCCGGCGAGCAGGCCGAGATTGATCGCCCGCACCGCCGTCTGACCGCGCGCGAAGAGAAGCTCGGCCTGATATTCGACGAGGTTGCGCAGGCCGGGCACGCAGACCGCCAGCGTCACCAGCGGCGCTGCCTCGGCGACATTCCTGCCGAGCGCGTTTGGGAAGAAGTGCAGCACGATGCCGAGCGATGCCAGTGCCAGCGTCGAGACCAGGAACACGCCGCCTTCGATACCGCTCTTCACCGCCAGCCGCGACAGAAGCTCCGGCGCCCGCATCATGCGCTGCACCAGCATCATCGAGAAGGTGCGGATCGGGATCGCGGTGAGATCGACCAGCCGCATGATGATGGCATAGATGCCGGCCAGATGCGGCCCGCCGATCGACAGCACCAAGAGCTTGTCGAACTCCATCTGCAGATAGAACAGCACTTCGGAGCCGGCGACATAGACGGAATCGGCGAGCCGCCGGAAATAGAGTTCGGCGCGCAGCCTCAGCCGCTGGCGCGGATAGAAGAAGACGAAGGCGACGACAAGCGAGGCGGCATTGGCGCCTATATAGAACAGCGACCACACACCGATCGTGTGCCGCGCGCCAAGCATGAACAGGATCGCGCCGACTGCCCTGAGCGCCGTCGCCAGGATCGCGAGCACGGCCGCCCGCCCGAACTTGCCGAGCCCGTTGTTGACGATCAGCGCCACTTCGACCGGTCGCCACAAAAGCGCCTCGGCGAAGACGACAGCGGCGAAGGCCGATAGCGGCACGGTGCCGGCGAAGAAGATCAGATAGATGCCGTAGGACGCGGCGGCGAGGAACGGCAGCGACAAGAAGCCGAGAAGCAGGAAACCGGCGGTGAACGTGCCGATCAGGTTGGGGCGGATCGTGGCGGTGCGGTAGAGCGCCGAGATGAAGCCGAAGGCCAGGATGCGCGACAGCATGATGCCGGCGGCCGAGGCGGTCGCGAACATGCCGAATTCGGCGATCGAAAGCGTGTTGGCCAAAGCGATGAAATAGGCGAGCGAAAACACCAGCCGACCGCCGGCGCCGCTGATCGCCGAGAAATAATCGAATACCAGTTTCCGGCGGGTGGCCACGAAGTGGCCGATCCGCGCGAAGCTCCGCCTTTGCGGCATGTCGCTGGCCTGGGTCATATCCGGGGCGATAGATAGGCTGCAAAGTTTAACGCGGCGTTCTGGCGGCCGTCCCGGCGGCCTGAAATGCGGTGAACAACGGCGAAAACTGTGCCCGCCGAGGCGCAAAATTAACCGTTTGTTTCCTATGCCTGTTTAGCGTGGCTTAACGATTGGCCGATCCGCGCGCCCAAGCCGCCAGAGAGCAAGTTCCAGGACAATGGTCGACAGGGATAACCGTGATGACTGGAGGCGCGAGCGTTCTCTGCTCGCGCTCGGCCAAGCCATGCGTGGCGACGACAAGACGGTTTCGATCGGCGACCGGGCCAATTCCTCTTGGCGCGAGGACGCCGCCGCGCGCCATCGCGCCGCGCGTTCCGAGCGCGAAGAAAAGTTGAATCCGCGCCCCGCCGAAGCCGGCGGATTTGACCACGATCAGGCGGATCCCGTCGAAACAGGCGACGACCGGGCCGCTTCGTTCGGCCAAGGCTATGGGGGCACTGCGGGAGGCCACCAGCCGCAGGCCGCTCCCGAACCTCGTCATGTAGGCCGACCACCCGCTGCCGACGAATCCCAGGAATGGAAACCGCTGATCGACCCGGTGCAGGTGATTGGCGGCATCGCTCGCTCCAAAGCGCTGATCCTGTCCACCACCATCCTGGGCGCCGCCCTTGGCATAGCCCTCGCGCTATCGACGCCGAAGAAATACGAAGCTACGACCGAGCTAACCATCGAGCCGGGCGACCTGAAACTTGCCGACCGCGATCTCACCCAATCGGTGGGTGAGCCCGACGCGGCGTTGGCCGTTGTCGAAACCCGCATCAAGATGGTCACATCAGGCAAGGTCCTTGACGAGGTCGTCAAGGAACTCAACCTCGTCAACGACCCGGAATTCAACGGTCAGGGGTCTGGCGGCCTCGGCGTCACGTCGTTCCTGCGCTCGATGATTTCGCGGGATGACCAGCCGGCCGGCAGCGACGAGATTCGCCGCCAGGCGCTGGCCGTCGGCAATCTGGCCGACAGCCTGTCGGTCGAGCGCACCGGCAAGACTTTTGTCATCTCCATCAGCGCCACCACGCGCAATGGCGAGAAATCGGCAGAGATAGCTAACACGACGAGAGACGTCTTCCAGCGGGAGATCGGCAACTACCAGTCAGAAATGGCCGGACGTGCGACGAGCGCGCTGACGTCGAAGCTCGATGAGCTGCGCAAGGGCGTCGAGACGGCCGAACGCAACGTTGAGGATTTCAGGGCGACGCACGACCTTGTCGATGCGCAGGGCCACCTGATCAGCGATGATCAGATGTTGAAGCTCAACGAGCAGCTTTCCGTCGCCCGCGCCCGCACGCTCGAGCTGAACGCCCGCGCCGCCTCGGCACGCTCGCTGAACGTCAACTCGGTCCTCAGCGGCACGTTGCCGGAAGAGATCAACTCCAACATGATGAGCGAGCTGCGCTCGCAATATGCGGCGCTGAAGCAGGAAGCCGACCGCGCCGCGATCAAGTTCGGGCCGCGTCATCCTGAGCTGCAGGCGCTAAACGCCCAGCTTGCCGGCGCGCGCGAACGCATCACCGCGGAGCTGCAGCGCATCGCGTCCTCGCTGCAGGTCGACCTGAAGCGCTCCGTTCAGCTCGAGCAGGACTTGTCCTCGCGCCTGGCCCAGGCCAAGGTGCAGAGTGGCGATGTGAACAACAATCTTGTTTCGCTGCGCGAGCTGGAACGCGAAGCCGCCGCCAAGCGCTCGGTCTATGAGCAGTATTTGTTGCGCGCCAAGGAAACCGGCGAGCAAAAGAACGTCAATTCGGCCAACATCAACGTGCTTTCGCCGGCTCAACCGCCGCTGGAAGCCAAGGGGCCGTCGCGTGTCCTGATGGCCTTGGCGGGGCTGTTCGCCGGCCTGTTTGCCGGCATCGGCCTCGGCGCGCTGCGCGGCATCCTTGCCAGCCTGCGCGAGACGGCCAATGCACGCTCGCGTCGCGGGAGTGAAGACCGTCCTTCTGCGCTTGAGAGCAATTCCAATCGGGCCGCCCCACCGGCGCCGCCACCACTCGCCACGCCGCCGGCTTCGCCTGTCGCTCCGCCGCCACCTCCGGCTTTCACACCAGCACCGGCTCCGCCTTTCATGCCGCCTCCGGCTTCATCCTTCACGCCGTCGCCGGCAGCGTCCTGCGCACCGCCGCCTGCTTCACCGCCGGTTCCACCACCTGTGCAGGCGGCTGCACCGGCTCCGGTCCAATCCGTCACGCCACCGCCGGAACCGGCCAACGATGCCGGCCGTCCCGGGCTTTTCGGCTCGCTTGCCTCGGCGGTTCGCTATTTCGTGCGGCGCGAGCCGGCTGAAACGGTCGATATGGACTCTGTCCCGCCTGAAAGCGCCTGGCGGGCGCCCACCCTGGAAGAACGCTATCCCCGGGCTCAACCCTCGGCGCGGGAGAATTTCCGGCCGCCATACGAGCAGGGCTATTTCTATTCGTACCGGCCGGACCACGGCCGGACCGATCCCTACGACGATCATTATTCGGCATCGGCGGCATCCTATCATCCGTGGTCGCCGGCCGCCGGCGAAGCCGACCAGCCCCCCGCCGACCAGCCCCCTGCCGGCCAGCAAGGCGAGATCGACGAGATCCGCGCCAGCCTGCGCGAATTCCGCGAGGCGGTGCGCGAGCTGACCGAAAGCCGCACGCGCCGCCGCTACTTCTAAACTATCCGTATTTCTGGACGGCTCGCGGTTCGATAAAAGCAGCCGGTTTCGGGTTTACGGCATCCGACGACGCTTTGACGGGATTGCCTTGTCGAATTTTCGTGAAAATGCCGCGCTGCATTTCGGCGCATTGCGCTTGGCGTCGGCGGATCGGAATGCGGGATTGAGACATGGGGCATGCATCCATGCGGCCTCAGAACGGAGAGTTCGTGATGACCGAAGTGATCGACGGAAAGCGTGTCGCCGAGGATGTGGTGTCGAAGGTCAAGGCGCTGACGTCGGAGCTTTCGGCCAAAGGCGCCACCAAACCTGGCCTTGCCGTGGTGATCGTCGGCGAAGACCCGGCAAGCCAGGTCTATGTCGCCTCGAAATCGCGCACCGCCAAGGAATGCGGCTTCCATTCGCTTCAGCATACGCTTCCGGCCGACACCACCGAGGAACAATTGCTGAAGATCATCGGCGATTTGAATGCCGATAACTCGATCCACGGCATCCTCGTGCAACTGCCGCTTCCCGGCCATATCGACGCCGGCAAGGTGATCCAGACGATCGCACCGGAAAAGGATGTCGACGGCTTCCACTTCATCAATGTCGGCAAGCTCGGCACCGGCGAGCTCGACACGGCCTTCGTGCCCTGCACGCCGGCAGGCTCCATGCTGTTGATCGAGCGGGTGCGCGGCAAGGATCTCTCCGGCCTCAACGCCGTCGTCGTCGGCCGCTCCAACATCGTCGGCAAGCCGATGGCCAACCTGCTGCTCGCCGCCAACTGCACGGTCACCATTGCCCACAGCCGCACCAGGGACCTGCCGGCGCTGGCTCGCACCGCTGATATCCTGGTCGCCGCGGTCGGCCGTCCGGAGATGGTCAAGGGCGATTGGGTCAAGCCCGGCGCGACCGTCATCGACGTCGGCATCAACCGCATCCCCGCGCCCGAAAAGGGCGAAGGCAAGAGCCGCCTGGTCGGCGACGTCGCCTATCCCGAAGCGGCCAAGCTCGCGGGCGCCATCACGCCGGTGCCGGGCGGCGTGGGACCGATGACCATTGCCATGCTGATGGCGAACACTGTAGCTTCCGCCTACCTCGCGGCCGGGTTGAAGCGGCCGTCCTTCTGATTTGAGAAAGCCTCGGCATTGCCGAACCTGACCGCTCCCCAGCATTTTGCAGCCAAGTGGAACCACTTGGCGCTGCACAAATGCGGCTGAAATAAAGGGACAGAGCGGGATGCCCCACTCGAACCAGTCGCATCCCGTTCTCGAGCGGCCGATCACGAGCGATCCCGTTCAGGGCGGCCGCCAGTTCGGCTTCCTCTTGGTCGACAAATTCTCGATGTTCTCGCTGGCGGCCGCCATCGACTGCTTCCGCTCGGCGAACCGACTGCTCGGCCGCGATTTCTATGGCTGGACGACGATCTCGGCCGATGGTGACGCGGTCATGGCCTCGAACGGCCTGCCGTTGAAGATCGACTATTCGGTCGCCGACATGCCGCCGGTCGACATCCTGTTCGTTTCGGTCGGCCTCTCCATCGAATTTCCCGGCAAGAGCAAGGTTCTGGCGGCGCTGCGCAGCTGGGGCCGGCGCGGCAATGCGCTCGGCGCCCTGTCGGTCGGCTCTTATCTCCTGGCCGAAGCCGGGCAGCTCGACGGCTATCGCTGCACCATCCATTGGGAGAACCGCGCCGGCTTCATGGAGCGTTTCCCCGACATCAACTGCACCGGCAACGTCTTCGAGATCGACCGCAAGCGTTACACCTGTGCCGGCGGCACCACCTCGATCGACCTGATGCTGGAGATCGTGCGCGGCGATTTCGGCTCCAACCTCGCCAACGGCGTCGCCAACCAGTTCCAGCACGAGCGCATACGCTCGGCCGGCGACCGCCAGCGCGTCGGCCCCGAACGGGACCTCACCGGCAAGTCGGAGAAGCTGAGGCGCATCGTCGAGTTGATGGCCGATCATCTCGACGAACCGCTGTCGGCGGTGCAGCTCGCCAAGTCGGCGGGGCTGTCGGTGCGCCAGGTCGAGCGCCTGTTCCTGCGCCATTTGAGCGTCACCCCCGGCCGCTACTATATGCGGCTGCGGCTCGAACGCGCGCGCGAATTGCTGCGCCAGACCAACATGCCGATTCTCGACGTGGCGATCGCCACCGGCTTCACCTCGCACTCCTATTTCGCGCAGAGTTACCGGCTGCAGTTCGGCCGTCCGCCATCGGAAGAGCGGCGCACCACTTATTGAGTGACTCGCCGGCCTTCGGACTTGTCTCCGAATGCCGCCTCAAATAGCTTTCGCAACGCGGTCGAGGGTTGCTCTCAGGAGATTTCCATGGCGGGACTGATACGGAGCGTCGCTGCGGCGCTCCTGCTTTTGTCGATGACCGGTTTCGGCTTTGCCGCCAACAAGGTCATCATCATCCTTGATGCATCAGGCTCGATGTGGGCCCAGATCGACGGCAAGCCGAAGCTGGAGATCGCGCGTGAATCGCTGCGCACGGTGCTTCAGTCGGTTCCCGCCGACGACGAGATCGGCTTCATGGCCTATGGCCATCGCACCAAAGGTAGTTGCGACGACATCGAGCTGATCGTGCCGCCGCAGGCCGGTTCAGCCAGCGCCATCTCGTCAGCAGCCGACAGCATGAAATTCCTCGGCAAGACGCCGCTCACGGCCGCCGTCAAGCAGGCGGCGGAAGCGCTCAAATACACCGAGGACAAGGCCACCGTCGTCCTAATCACCGACGGGCTCGAGACCTGCGGCGGCGATCCTTGCGCACTCGGCAAGGAGCTGAAGGAAAGCGGCGTCGACTTCACCGCCGATGTCGTCGGCTTCGGCCTGACCGCCGACGAGGGCAAGCAGATAGCCTGCCTCGCCGAAAACACCGGCGGCAAATACATCCAGGCCTCCGACGAGAAGGCGCTGCAGGAAGCACTGGTCGAGACCGTCGCGGCTCCCGCGCCGGCCCCTACGCCAGCTCCCGAACCGGCGCCGGCACCCGAGCCCTCCAAGCCTGAATTCAACTTCACGCCGAGCGTGGTCATGGCCGAAGGCGGCGATCCGATTACCGACGGCAATGCCTGGGAGATCTACAAAGCGAAGTCCGACGGCACGCGCGGCGACCAAGTCATGACCGAATATGGCGTGCTCAAGACCAATCTCGAGCCGGGCGACTACATCGTGGTCGGCCGCGATGACGAGGCAAGGAGCGAGCAGAAGATCAAGATAGAGGCTGGCAAGACCTACAGCCCGCTGTTCACGCTGAACGCCGGCACTTTGGTCATTCATCCGCATGCTAGCCAGGGCTCGGAGATCAGCGGCGAAGCGCGTGTCGACTTCGCCTATCCTGGCGGCAGCACCACGCACTATGGCGACGCCAAGGCGACCGTCCCCGCCGGCGAGCAGAAGGTGACGGTGCAGATCGGCGCCGGCACCGCGACGGAGACGGTCCGGCTTGCCGCCGGGCAGACCGTCGAGAAGGACATCGTCGTCGGCGTCGGTCATGCCGTGCTCAACGCCTACTACACCGCCGGCGGCGACAAGGCCGACAATTCCGGCATCGGCTTCGAGGTCGTCAAGGCAAAGAAGAAGATCGACGGCTCGCGTGAAAGCGTGGAGCACTCGTACGGTCCGGACAGCAAGTTCTGGCTGCCGCCGGACGACTATGTCGCGATCACGACGCTCGATCTTGCCGTCGTCGAGCAGCCCTTCAGCATCAAGGCCGGCGACAATCAGGACATCAAGATCGCGCTCGATGCCGGCGTGCTGGCGATGTCGGCACCCGGCGCCTATTCGATCGAGGTGTTGTCGTCGAAGAAGGACATCGAAGGCAAACGCAAGTCGCTGGGCCTGACCTATGGTGATAGCTGGCAACAGGCGATCCCCGCCGGCGACTATGTGGTCGTGCGCCACATGTCCGCTGAAGGCCAGGAGAAGGAAATGCCGGTGACGATCAAGGCAGGCGAGCGCACCGAGATCACCGTTCAGTAGGCGTGGTTAGCGAACGAACAAAAAAGGGCGGCTCCGAGCCGCCCTTTTTCGTAAGGCACATTGGGGAAGACGTCAGGCATTTCCAAACGCGGCCGCGCCATGATCGGCCCGCCCGACCAGTTGCCGGAAGCCCGCGAACAGCTCGCGCCCGAAGCCGAACTCGTTGCCGATGAGGTCGGCTTCCGCCGTGCGGCGCAGCGCGAATTCCGTCCCCGGCACCAGCACTTCCAGCGTGCCGGCATCGGCGTCTAGCCGGATGATATCGCCGTCATGGATCCTGGCGATCGGTCCGTCCTCGACCGCTTCCGGCGTCACATGGATCGCTGCCGGCACCTTGCCGGAGGCGCCCGACATGCGCCCGTCGGTCACCAGCGCCACGCGCTGGCCGCGGTCCTGCAGGATGCCGAGCACGGTGGTCAGCTTGTGCAGTTCCGGCATGCCGTTGGCCTTCGGCCCCTGGAAGCGGATCACGGCGATGAAATCGCCGGTAAGCTGGCCGGCCTTGAAAGCGTCGTTGAGGCCCTGCTGGCTGTCGAACACCTTGGCCGGCGCCTCGATGACGCGACGTTCGGGCTTGACCGCAGAGGTCTTGATCACGGCATGGCCGAGATTGCCGGCCAGCACTTTCAAGCCGCCGGTCGGCTGGAACGCTTTCTTGACCGGCGCCAGCACCTTCTCGTCGCCGCTGTTGAGCGGCGCCGCTTCGCGCACGACGCTGCCGTCATCGCCAAGCCTCGCCTCGACCGCGTAGGGCCGCAGGCCTTCGCCCCACACCGTCTGCACATCCTCGTGCAACAGGCCTTCGTCGAGCAATTCGCGGATCAGGAAGCCGAGCCCGCCTGCCGCGTGAAAGTGGTTCACGTCGGCAAGCCCGTTCGGATAGACGCGCGCGAGCAGCGGCACGGCCTCCGACAGGTCGGAAATGTCCTGCCAGGTCAGCGCGATGCCGGCGGCGGCGGCCATGGCTATGAGGTGGATCGTGTGGTTGGTCGAGCCGCCAGTGGCGTGCAGACCGACGACCCCGTTGACGACCGAGCGCTCGTCGATCATGCGCCCGACCGGCGTATAGGCATTGCCGAGCGCGGTGATCGCCAGCGCGCGCTTTGCCGCTTCCCTGGTCAGCGCGTCGCGCAGCGGCGTGCCCGGATTGACGAAGGAGGCGCCGGGCGTGTGCAGGCCCATGATCTCCATCAGCATCTGGTTCGAATTGGCGGTGCCGTAGAAGGTGCAGGTGCCCGGCCCGTGATAGGATTTGGACTCCGCTTCCAGCAGTTCGGCGCGGCCGACCTTGCCTTCGGCATAAAGCTGGCGGATCCTGGCCTTCTCGTCATTCGCGAGACCGGTCGTCATCGGCCCGGCCGGGATGAAGACGGCAGGCAGATGCCCGAAGGTGAGCGCTGCGATCACCAGCCCGGGCACGATCTTGTCGCAGACGCCGAGGAAGACGGCGGCGTCGAACATGTTGTGCGACAGGCCGATCGCCGCCGCCATCGCGATCACGTCGCGTGAGAACAGCGACAGCTCCATGCCGGGCTGGCCTTGGGTGACGCCGTCGCACATCGCCGGCACGCCGCCGGCGACCTGGGCGATACCGCCTGCCTCGCGCGCGGCTTCCTTGATCAGTGCCGGGAACGTCTCGAAGGGCTGATGCGCCGACAGCATGTCATTGTAGGAGGTGATGATGCCGAGGTTCGGCACGCGGTCGCCCCCGAGCGCGATCTTTTCGGATGGGCTGCACACGGCAAAGCCGTGGGCGAGATTGCCGCAGCCCAGCACCGCGCGGTTGGCGGTGCGGCTGGAAGCCTCCGCGATACGGCCGAGATAGGCTTCGCGGCCGGCCCTCGAACGTTGGCGGATGCGTTCCGTGATGGTTTCGATGTCGCGTCTGGCTGTCATGGTCCGTCCTTTCGAGCCCGGCAACGTCCTCCCTCTGCCGCCGGGCTGTCCTCATCTGAAATCAGGGTGCCCAGAACACCTCTATCGGTCTAGGCGCCGCCTCGATCACTCTGCGGATGGGCTTCTTCGCGCCAGGACTCATCGCGCCGTTGAACACGGCGCGCTTGTCCTCGCCTTCGATGTGGAGCGCGACGAAGCCGGCGGCGACGATGCGCGCCATCGACAGCGTGAGCCGCGGCTCGCCCCCGCTTGCCGCATGCACCGGTAGCACGATCCGCCGCGAGGCCGGGTCGAGCAATTCCTCGAGATTGCCGGCATCCGGGAAGAACGACGCCGTATGGCCATCGCCGCCCATGCCGAGGACCACCACGTCGAGCGGCCAGGGCAGCGCCCGCAGCGCTTCGCTATCCATCGCGGCTGCATCCTCGATGCTCGCCGCCTCGTGGTAGAGCGGCACGAAGCGCGCCGCAGCGGCCTTGTTCTGGAGCAGGTTCGCCGCCACCAGCCCGGCATTCGAACGCGGCGAGGACGGCGGCACGAAGCGCTCGTCGACCAGCGTCACGGTGACCTTGTCCCAGGTGATGGGCGCGGTCGACAGCGTGGCGAACAATTTCGCCGGCGTGGTGCCGCCAGACACTGCGAGCAGCGCTGTGCCGCGTTCCGCGATGGCGCTGTCCAGCCGGTCGGCAATCTGTCCGGCCAGCGCCGTCGCCAGGTCCTGGCGATCGGCAAAGCCGTTCCAGCCGTAGCGGACTTGGCTCAATTGCTCTCGTGCCATGTTCGTCCGTCACGTTCGATGAGCGCGATCGAGGCCGACGGCCCCCAGGTTCCGGCGGTATAGCCCTGAGCTTCCTGCCGGGCGCTTTCCCAGGCGTTCTGGATCGGGTCGATCCATTTCCAGGCAGCCTCGACTTCGTCGCGGCGCATGAACAGCGTCTGGTTGCCGCGCACCACATCCATGATCAGTCGCTCATAAGCGTCCGGCGCACGACCTTGGAAGGACTGCGCGAAGCTCATGTCGAGCGAGATCTGGCGCAGCCGCATGCCGCCCGGCCCCGGATCCTTGATCATTATGAACTGCTTCACCCCCTCGTCCGGCTGCAGGCGGATGACCAGCTGGTTGGGGAAGATCGGCCCGGCGCTGTCGCCGAAGATGGAATAGGGGATCGGCTTGAACTCGATGACGATTTCCGAGACGCGGGTGGCGAGCCGTTTGCCGGTCCTCAGATAGAAGGGAACGCCGGCCCAGCGCCAGTTGCCGATCTCGGCCTTCACGGCGACGAAGGTCTCGGTGTTGCTGTCCTTGCCGAGCTCCTCGACATAGCCCTTGACAGGCCCGCCGGCCGAGGCGCCGGCGCGATACTGGCCGCGCACGGTGTGCTTCGGCGCCTCGTTGCCGTTGATGCGCTTCAGTGCCCGCAGCACCTTCAGTTTCTCGTCGCGCACCGCGTCGGCGTCCATCGACGACGGCGTTTCCATGGCCACCAGGCAGAGCAGCTGCAGAATGTGGTTCTGCACCATGTCGCGCAACGCGCCTGCCTTGTCGTAGTAGGTGACGCGATCCTCGAGACCAACGGTCTCGGCGACCGTGATCTGAACATGGTCGATCTGGGCGGAGTTCCACAACGGCTCGTAGAGCGCGTTGGCAAAGCGCAGCGCCATCAGGTTCTGCACCGTTTCCTTGCCGAGATAGTGGTCGATGCGGAAGATCTGGCTTTCGTGGAAATCGTCACCGACAGCGTCATTGAGCGCCCGCGCCGAGGTGAGGTCGCGGCCGATCGGCTTTTCCAGCACGATGCGCGAGTTCGGCGTGATCAGCTTGTACTCCTTGAGCTGGTGCGAAATGTCGCCGAACAGCGCCGGCGCCACCGCAAGGTAGAAGGCGCGGATGCGGTCGCTGTCGCCGATTGCTTTCTTCAACTTGTCGAAGCCGGCGCCAGTGGTTGCGTCCGCCGACACGTAGGAGAGCCTTGCCAGGAATATCTCCAACTCCTTCGGATCGATATCGGCAGGCTTCACATGATCTGATATCGCCTTCTTGGCGAAGCCCTGGAATTCGGCATCGGTCATTTTGGCGCGCGAGGTGCCGATGATGCGCGTCGGCTCGGAGAACTGGTGGCCGCACTGGCGATAGTAGAGCGATGGCAGGAGCTTGCGTTCCGACAGGTCGCCGGTGCCGCCGAAGATGATGAAGTCGAATGGGTCGACAGGGATGATCTGGCTGGTCATGGTCAGTCCGATTTGATGCCGGGCGCCGGCAGCGTGGTTGGTATATTCTAATCGATTTAAATTTTCCAGTGCCATGGTGTCACATGCGAGGACCAATGGCTTGCACTTGCATCGGTCCACATGTTTCCCGACACTCACGCCGCCGGCAGGCCTGTCGGCAAGCCATGGCTTCCGGAAGCGTTCGCGGCTGCAGCATAGAACGCGAATGTGACGAAAGCTAAGGGAGATGTAGCCTGGCGCGCGACGTGCCGGGCGGCAGATGGAAAAATCACGTCAAGCTGCGGAATCCAAAGAGCAGGAAAACCATGCGTCTGGAAAACAAAGTCGCCGTCATCACCGGCGCAGCGTCGGGCTTCGGCGAAGGCATGGCCAAGCGCTTTGCCGAAGAGGGCGCGCGCGTGATCGTCGCCGACCTCAACGCCAGGGGGGCCGAGCGGGTGGCCGAAGAGATCGGCGAGAGCGCCATCTGGATCCAGACCGACGTTTCCCTGCGCTCCGAATTCGACGAGATGATCTATGCCGCCAAGAGCGCCTTCGGTCGCATCGACATCATGGTCAACAATGCGGGCTTCACCCATCGCAATGGCGATATGCTCGGCGTCGATGAGGAAACCTTCGATCTGATCACCGCCGTCAACATGAAGGCGATCTACCACGCGGCGCTTGCCGTCGTGCCGATCATGGACCGCCAGGGCGGCGGCGTCATCCTGACCACGGCCTCCACGGCCGGGCTTCGGCCGCGGCCGGGCCTGACCTGGTACAACGCCTCCAAGGGCTGGGCGATCACCGCCACCAAGTCGATGGCCGTCGAGCTGGCGCCGAAGAACATCCGCGTCAACTGCCTCTGCCCGGTCGCCGGCGAGACCGGCATGCTGGAGAAGTTCATGGGCGCCGACACGCCTGAGATCCGCGAAAAGTTCCGCGCCTCGATCCCGCTCGGACGGCTCTCGACACCGCTCGACATCGCCAACGCGGCGCTGTGGCTGGCCTCGGATGAAGCCGCCTTCATCACCGGCGTGGCGCTGGAGGTCGATGGCGGGCGTTGTATCTGAGCCGCTCCTGGAAGCACATCGCGGTTTCCGCTCCTGGTTGCGGTGAACGAACGGATTGGCGCCGTCCGGCCGAGCTCCAGTTTGACTTGATGGTCCGCCGAAGGAATAACGGATCGGGGTAAGGGAAACTGGCGGGTGGTTAAGCTCAGGCTGCGCGAAATTGGCAACGACCTCGGCTGGCGATTGCGTCGCTATCGGGCAGAGCGTGCACGTGCGCGAAGCAAGGCGACCTTCATCGGCATAACCGGCAGCTCCGGCAAATCGACGGCAACGAGCTTGCTTGGTCATATCCTGGCCAGTCACGGCAAGGTCTATACCCAAGTTCTAGCCAACACGCTCAAGGCGCTTGTCCGCACGCTCTACAAGCGGATGAAACGTGCGGGCAAGGTCGACTATGTCGTCTTCGAAGCCGGCGCGTTTGAGCCCGGCTCAATCCGGTCGATGGCGCAGATGCTGAAGCCGGACGTAGCGGTCGTAACGATGGTCAGGCTGGAGCACGTCACTCAATTCCGGACCCTGGATGCTGTCGCCCAGGAAAAGAGAGCGCTGGTTGAGGTGTTGTCGCCGGGCGGACTCGCGATCTTGAACGCCGACGACCCGCATGTGCTTGATATGGCTTCGGGCGCAAGGTGCCGCGTGGCGACTTTCGGTCAGTCGGAAGCCGCGGACTATCGTGTAACAGACATCCATGCCGCCTATCCGGACCTGCTCAGATTTTCACTTCGCTGGCGCGGCGGCGACATAGACATGCAGACACGATTTCCTGGCGAGCACTTCTGGCTGCCGGCGGCGGCCGCCGCCGTCACGGCGCTGGAACTTGGTGTCCCGCCGGAAAAAATCGCCGCAAGGACAGCATCCTTCGAACCTCTAGCCAACCGCTGCACGGTGCTGGTGACCGATCGGGGTCCACAGTTCATAGTCGATGCCGCCAAAGCGCCCTGGCATTCGCTGAACATTGCGTTCGAGATGATGGCCAAAGCCAAGGCCGTTCGCAAACGGATCGTCGTCGGACAGATTTCCGACTACACCGGTTCGTCGAGAAAATATGGCGCTGCTTACGGTATCGCGCGCGACGTCGCCGACGAGGTCATCTATACCGGCGACAATGCCCATCGCTCACGCGCCAGCCAGGCGGATCGGGACAGTGGCCGTTTGATCGAGCTTCGCACCCCGAAGGAAGTCTCCGATCACATCAAGCAGACGGCTGTCCCCGGAGAACTGATCCTGCTGAAGAGCTCCGGCAATCTTCATCTGGAGAGGGTCGCGCTTGCCTGGACGCACGATGTCAGATGCTGGATACCAGCGTGCGGCAAGAAGGAAGGGTGTTCCACTTGCGGCCTCTACGAAGTGCCGTTCGAGGAACACAAGTCCTTCGTGGCAAATCGCCGACTTGAACGCAGAAGACGCCGTTTCGGATGGCTGCTTGGCCTCACGCGCCGGTCTTGACGTAGCTTTTGTAGACCCAGCCGTGCTTGCCGTTATAGACGATCTCGCACCATTTCTTACAATTCATCACCTGCACCGATGCCTTGGCCGGCACCGTGGTGATTGCGGCGGCACCTTTCTTCGGGCCTGAGCGCATGGTCACGGCCCTCAAGACGCGCCCGTTTGCGGCCGCGCTGGCTTTTTGAGCTTTCGGCTCAGGCTGCGCCGAGCTGTCTGTCGCTGCCGGCTGCGTATCTGGAACCTGCGGCTTGGCTTCGGGAATGGCGGCGGTTTGGGCGCCATCCATCGTGTCGCCCGGCTTCTTCGCTGCCGCTGCTGTCTCGCTGGCGGAACCGGTGACCTGCGACAGCGCGTTCGCGGCGTCGTTCTCGGCATCGGCCTCGGCAAAGGCGGTATCGGTCGATTGCGCGGGGGCCGCGCCGGCGGCCTGCTTGGATGGAGCTGGCTGGTTCTCGGCCGGGGCAGGCGGCGTCTTGGCGTCGGGAGCCGTCCAGCGGGGGTTATTTGATGCCAGGGCCGGAATATTGGCTTCGCGGGCCGCCGTCGTGGGCGTTACCGCGTCTCCCTTGCGCGCGGCCTGCGGCGCCGTCGCCACGGTCACCGCCGCTGCCGCCGGAGCGACTTTCGTGGTCTTCACCGGAATCGCCGGAACGGTCTGCTCGGCACTCGCCGCGGCCACTTGCCGGTCGCTGCCCGGAAAGCATAGCCATAGCGCCACCGCGGCCACGCCGATCAGCGCGGCGGTGCCGACCGCTGCAATGACCAGATGCGCGTTCGACTGTACCTTCTGCCAGAAGGATGGCCGTACGTTATAGCCGAACTGCATTGTGAAGCGCTGCCGTTCCGGCGCGCCGAAACTGAAGGGCTCGTTCACTCAAACCACCTCCAACAAGCGGGCCGACGTTCTTTCGATCATTGCCGTAACGATCGGCTTCGATCAGCATCGGTCCCTAAATCACTGCGGACAAAGCCCGCGAAATCCCCGGATTTTCGCCCATGATCGCACCTTTTACTGCTGATTATGGCATGAGTGAGCCAAATTGCGAAATTCTGCGTGCCTATTAAGGCTTCCACAACCTGCCGCGTGGAAGCCGCCGGCGTCGAATCGGCGGCTTCGGCTGGGCAGCCAGCTTTAAATCCTGTCACGCAACGCGAACCAATTCAGCGCCAGGAACAAGAGCGGCGCGCGCAAACGCCGGCCGCCTGGGAAGGCGGGGATTTTCAGATCCTCGATCAGTTTCAAGCGGTCGCGATTGCCGGCAACGGTCTCGGCATAGAGCTTGCCGAAGAAGTTCGACAGCATGACGCCGTGGCCGGAATAACCGCCCATCGAAATCACTCTCGGCATCACTTCGCGTACGAACGGCTTTCGCGGCACCGTGATGCCGACATAGCCGCCCCAACCATGCGTGATCTCGACATCCTTAAGGTCGGGGTAGAGTTCGGCGATCTGCCTTCGGATGTGAATATGGATGTCCTTCGGATCGTTGACGGCATAGATCTCGCGGCCGCCGAACAACAGCCGGCCGTCCTTCGACTTGCGGAAATAGCGCACCACGAAGCGGGAATCATCGACCGACTCGCCGCCCGGCAGCACCTTGGAAGTGGCGCCGAGCGGCACGGTCGCGCCGATGAAGGAACCGATCGGCATGATGTGCGCCGCGCTCACCGGCTCCAGATTGCCGCCATAGGCATTGACCCCGACCAGGCATTTGTCGGCTGTGATCGTGCCCCTGGGCGTCGTGACCGTCACCTTGCCGCCATTGGAAACGATGCCGGTGGACGGCGTCTGCTCGAACAGATGCGCGCCGGCGGCGGCCGCCACCTTCGCCGTGCCGACCACCAGTTTCAGCGGGTGGATGTGCCCCGTGCCGGTGTCGCGCGTGCCGCCGAAATAGCGTGTCGAGCCCAGCCTTTCCGCGGTTTCCGCCGCGTCCATGAAGCTTATATGCGGGTAGCCGAAGCGGCTCGCCATGATCTCGGCGTGGCGCCTGTAGTCGTCGACATAACGCCGCTTGTGCGCCACCGAAAGCTGACCCGGCATATAGTCGATGTCGATCGCGTTGGCGGCGGCGAAGTCCAGCAGATGCGCCTTGGCTTCTTCGGCCAGGTCGAACAGCGCCTTGGCGCGGGAAAGGCCGTATTCGGCTTCCAATTCCTCCGCCCAGGCGCGCTGGCCGGTGCCGAGCTGCCCGCCATTGCGCCCCGACGCGCCATCGCCGAAGCGATAGGAATCGATCAGCACGACATCCGCGCCGGCCTTCGCCAAATGCGCGGCTGCCGACAAGCCAGTGAAGCCGCCGCCGATGATGACGACGTCGCAAATACGGTCGCCGTCGAGAGCCGGATATTCAGGCCGGGATCCGACCGTGTCCTCATACCAGGAACGACCGGGGGAGATGGGGGATTGGTAGGACATGATGCTCGGGAGTAGGGGAGTAGGGGAGTAGGGGAGTAGGGAGTAGGGATAGCTAGTCGGCTGCCAATTTTCGAATCAAAAGTCGAAGAAGCTTGCCGACACTTTCGGTGCTGGCCAGCAGTGTGGCCGTCGTTTGTTGTGACGCGATACCGGTACGTTCCGCGATCAGAAGCTGAGTTTCCAATTCCTTCAGCGATCCTTGAGCAATGCGGAGAAATTGCTGATAGGAACCTCGAATCTCTCTGCCGTAACCCTCCGCTATATTTGAGGGCACTGAAGTTGCGGAACGACGCACTTGGCTGGTAAGTCCATAGAGCTCGTCCTTCGGCCAGGATCTCGTCGCGCTGTAGACCGACACAGCCAAATCCATCGCCTGCTGCCAAACCACTAAATCCTTGTAGGAGCCTGTTTTTTCAGCCACCGTCCCTACTCCCCTACTCCCCTACTCC
>NZ_JAIUHI010000032.1:0-34697 GCF_020165035.1 Mesorhizobium sp. CA6
CTCCCCTACTCCCCTACTCCCCTACTCCCCTTACAAATCATTGCTCTGCGGCAGGATCACCAGATCCCGAATGGTGATGTTTCTCGGTCGCGTCAGCATGAACAGGACGGCGTCGGCGACCTCGGTGGGCTGCATCAGGCCACCGGCCGCCAGCTCGTCTTCGAGCTTCTGCTTCGGCCAATCGCTGATCAGCGCGGTCACCACCGGCCCCGGCGCCACCGCGCCGACGCGCAGGCCGTGCTTGGCGACCTGCCGGCGCAGCGTATGGACGAAGGCCTGGATGGCGTGCTTGGAGGCCGTGTAGACCGGTTCCCAGACGACAGGGACGAGGCCCGCGATAGAGCTGGTGACGATGATGTCGCCGGTCTTGCGTTCGACCATATGCGGCAGCACTGCGTGCACCGAGCGGAACACCGAGTTGATGTTGAGGTTCAGCATGCGGTCCCAGGCATCCGGATCGCCGTTGAGGATCTCGCCGCCCACATAGGAGCCGGCATTGGCGTGGAAGATGTCGAGCTGGCCGGCCTTTTCGAGGATGCCGGGCATCATGGTCGCCAGGCTTGCCGGGTTGGTGAGGTCGACCACCAGCGGGATCGCGCCGTCGCCGAGCTCGGCGACCACCTCCTTCAGCCTGTCCTCCGCGCGGTCGACCAGCACGACGCGGGCGCCGGCGGCGAGCATCGCCCTGGCGCATTCGAGACCGATGCCCGACGCCGCGCCGGTGACCGCGGCGACTTTTCCCGAAAGATCTTGAGCCATGTGTACCCTTCTCGTTTGAACTGTTCAGGCGCGGCCGTGCGAAGCACGGGAGCGGCGCGCGAGGGAGTCGACGATCACGGCGATGGCCAGAACGGCACCGGTGATCATGTAGCGAAGCGACGAGGATAGATCGAGCAGCGTCAGCCCGCTGGCGATCGACTGGATGACGATGATGCCGAGCAGCGCGGAATAGGCGCTGCCGCGGCCGCCGAACAGGCTGGTGCCGCCGATGACCGCGGCCGCGATCGCGTTCAGGTTGACGTCGCCGGTGCCGGCCTGCTGGCTGGCGGAAGCGAGCCGCGCAGCCGCCAGCACGCCGCCCAGCGCGGCAAAGAGCGAGCAGAGCGCGAAAGCGCTGAGATAGATGGCGCGCACCTTGATGCCGGCGCGCCGTGCTGCCTCGCGGTTGCCGCCGACGGCGGTCATCGAGCGCCCCCATTTGGTCCGGGTGAGCGCATAGTTCATCGCCACGACGAGACCGACGAACAGGCCGAACATCCACGGGATGCCACGTGACTGGTTGAGATAGGCGACGATCAGCTCGAGGCCGACGGTAATGACGGCGACGCGCACGATGAGCCCGGTCACGGACGGTGCGGACAGGTTGGCCGCCCGGCGGCGCGCGAAGGTGCGAAGCCCGGAGATCAGCAGCGCCAAGCCCGGGATCGCTGCCAGCGTGTACGATACCCATTTCGGCATCACCATCAGCTGGCCGAAATCCACCAAAGCGGAGCCGTATGGCAGGTTGATCGAGCCGGTGGAGCCGAGAATGTAGAGCTGCATGCCCAGCACCGCGAGCAAGCCGGCCAGCGTCGAAACGAAGCTCGGCATGCCCAGACGGTTGAACAGCAGGGCATAGAGCGAGCCGATCAGGGCGCCGAAGGCCAACGCCGCGAGAATGGCGAGCGCGACCGGCCAGCCCTGGTTGACCCAGAGCGTGCCGACCATCGCCGAGGCGAAGCCGCTGATCGAGCCGACGGAGAGATCGATTTCGCCGACCATCAGCACGCAGACGATGCCGAGCGCGATGACTCCGACCGTCGAGCAGTCGAACAGGAGGTTGACCAGATTGCTGCTGGAAACGAAGACCGGGTTGAGGCTGGTGAACACGGTCCAGATGACCACAAGGCCGACGATGACCGGCAGCGAACCGAGATCGCCGCTGCGCACGCGGTCGAGGAAGGCGCGGAGCGCGCCGCCGAAGCCGGCTTCATGCTTCACTCGCGCATCGGCGCGGTCGAGCGCCATTGGGGCGGAGGTGCTTTTCTCTGCCGTCATGGGCGCTGCTCCCCCGCCTGTGCGCTGCCGCTGCGATCACGCTCCGCCCGCAGGCGCTCGACCCGGCGCGACACCGCGTTGTTGGACGCGCCGGTGATGGCGCTCACCAGATCCTGGTTCGAGGCGTCGGGCTCGAAGACGCCGTTGTTGCGCCCCAGCCGCAGCACCACGATGCGGTCGGCGACGGCGCGGACATCCTCCATGTTGTGGCTGATCATCACGACGCCGAGGCCGCGCGCGCGGACGCGGTCGATGAGGTTGAGCACTTCAGCCGTCTGGGCGACGCCAAGCGCCGCGGTCGGCTCGTCGAGCAGGATGAGTTTCGGCTCGAGCAGCAGCGAGCGCGCTATGGCGACCGTCTGGCGCTGGCCGCCGGACAGCGAGGCGACCGCCTCGCGCACGCTCGGGATGCGCGCCGACAATTCGTTGAGCAGCGTCCAGGCGCGCATCTCCATCGCCACCTCGTCCAGCCGCAGCGGGCTGAGCTCGTTGCCTAAAAAAATGTTGGCGACCACATCGAGGTTTTCGCAGAGCGCCAGGTCCTGGAACACTGTGGCGATGCCGAGCGTCAGCGCCGCGCGCGGATCGGGCAGCGTGACCGGCTTGCCGCGGAAATTGATCGTTCCCGCGCTCGGCTGATGCACGCCTGCGAGAATCTTGACCAGCGTCGACTTGCCGGCGCCGTTGTCGCCGACCAGCGCGACGACCTCGCCGGCATGGACATCGAAATCGATATCGGTCAGCGCCGAAACGGCGCCGAAATTCTTCGATATGCCGCGCAGGCTGAGCACCAGCTCGCCGACGGAAGCCGACCTTTCGGGACTTTCACTCATGCGCCGCCTTTCTTGACTGTCGTTCATTGGACATCCGGCCGCCAAGGAGCGGCCGGATGCCCATATGGATCACTTCGTAATGCCGAGCTTCTTGCAGCCCTCGGCATAGCGATCGACGCAGAGTTCGGCCGCCGTGTTGATCTTCTTGTCGATGATCTCGGCCTTGAGGTTCTCCTGCGTCACCACCGCCGGCGTGAACAGCTGCGAGGGCGTGTCGTAGAGCGTCATCTCTGCCTTCGGCTTCTCGCCCGACAACAGCTTGACGGCCACGTTGGCCGCGGCCGCCGCAACGATCTCGCTCGGCTTGGAGATGGTGTTGTACTGGTCGCCGGCGATGATCAGCTGCAGCGCAGCGATGGTCGCATCATTACCCGTCACCGGCGGAACCGGATCGACGCCTGCTGCCTTGAAAGCGGCGACCGCGCCGCCGCCGGTGCCGTCATTGGCAGCGACGACGCCGAGGATCTTGGTGCCGAAGCGGGTGATCTGGCCGCTCGCCCATTGCTGCGCCTTCGGCGGCGCCCATTCCGGCGTGTCGAACTCGGCCAGGATCGGATAGCCGCTGTTGTCGAGGCCTTCGTGGATGCCCTTCTTGATCAGGCCGGCGGCAGCATCGGTCGGCGAGCCGTTGATCTGCAGCAGGCCGCCGCCGGCCGGGTCGACCTTCAGAGCCTTGAGGTGCTCGACCAGCGAGTCGGCGATGGCCTTGCCGATGCCTTCATTGTTGAAGGAGACGTAGAAATCGGCGGGCGCCGTCGGGATGGGCCGGTCATAGGCGATCACCTTGACGCCCTGGCTCTGGGCGAGCTTCACCAGCGAGGCGGCGGCGGTCGAATCGACCGGGTCGAGGACGATCGCCTTGGCGCCCTGCGAGATCGCCGAATTGAACTGCTGCTGCTGACGGGCCGCATCGGCGTCGGCGTTCTGATAGATCACCTTGCACCCCGGGCAGAGCTTCTTCATCTCGGCGACGAAGCCGGGATAGTCGTGCTGCTCGTAGCGGGTCGACGCCTGATCGGGCATCAGGAAGGCAACCGTAGCATCGGTTACCGTGTCGGCGAAGGCCGCGGTGCTGCCGAGCAGCGAGACCGCGAAAACGGCCGCGATCGTCGATTTAAAGGCAAACGGCGATTTCCAAGCATGTCTGGTCATTCGAATGTCTCCGTTTCGAGAAATGGTTTCACGAGGACCTGCGCGGTGGACGACGCGCCAGGCCTTGACTGCATGTCGAACTGTTGGGAGGAGTATTGTCAGCGGCCGAGGATCGATCCGATCCCGGTAAACTCTACAAGCATCCTCCTGAACGTGCTGGATTCGAAACAAACGATCTCCAGCACAGGGTGCTCCGCACCCCGCGTCCTTCCCTGAATCTTTTGTTGTTTGACCAATTGCGGACGGAGGCTACGGCAAGCTCGCCGCGTTCAACCGCTTCGCAATTGCTCTAGGCTCCTCCCGCTTCCTCCCTGTTAGGCGGCTATCTCCGCGTTGATATTCTCAGCCAACAAGGCCCTGAAGCGCGAAGGCGACATGCCTTTCTGCGCCAGGAACTGACGGTTGAAATTCGAGATGTTGTTGTAGCCGGCGGCGTAGCAGATTTCGGTGATCGACATCTGGTCCTCGCTCATCAGCAGCTGACAGGCAAGGTTGATGCGCAGGCGGTTGACATACTGCACCAATGCCATTCCGGTGTGGCGGCGGAAGCTGCGCGAGAACGCGCTCGGGCTGCGCCCGGCGATCTCGGCAAGCGTCCCTTCGCTGAAAGGCTCGGTCAGGTGGCAGTTGATGTAAGCGAGCGCTTGGTTGATGCCGGCCGACATGAAGCCCGAGGGGTCGGGCAGATAGCCCGCGCTGGCCAGCGTGCGGACGTCGCCGGCGCGGCTCAATATATCGAGCACGGCCATGAACAGCGACAGGCGGCGCACGCCCTGCGCCTCGGTCAGTTCCGCCAGCAGGGGCGCCACGAGCTCAGCCGTCGCCGGCGAGAACAGCGCGCCGCGGCGGCTGGTTTCGAGGATGCCGGCGCAGGCGGCAAGTTCGGGCAAGGCGGCGGAGGCGCCGGCGATGAATTCTTCCGAGAACTGGACCACACGGCCGCGCAGCGGCACGGTTTCGCCCGGCGGCACGTCGCTGACCCAGTTGTGCGGCAAATTGGGCCCGGTGAGCACCAGATTGCCCGGCTCGAACTCGCCGATGAAGTCGCCGACGAAATAGCGGCCGGTGGTGGCGACGACCAGATGCAGCTCGTATTCGGGGTGGAAGTGCCAGCGCACGGTGCGGAAAGGATAGCCGTGGGCCCAGGCCTTGAACGACTCTCCCTGTCTGATCTGGACGACTTCCAGGTCCGGATTCATCTTCATTTCCTCCCCGCGCGGGTCCGGTCTTGGGACCGGTTGCTGCGCTTCGTCAGGCAGGCCTGTGTATTCCCACTGGCCGCCGTGATTGAAGCTTAGGCGGCAATTGAAACGCCTGCCACCACGGCTTGTCCACCCGACCGATACTTTTTTGACGTTTCGGAGCAGGTCGAAGCAGCCGATGTTTTGAAAGCACTTCCTTAACCATAGCGGTCCAGGATCGTTCTCTGGTCAGTGGGGACACCCTGATTGAAAAAGCCGGCGCGCCCTCTTCGCCGCCTGGCGCTTCTCGCGGCGGCGATTGCGCTGGGCACGGCGGCAAAGGCCTCGGATTTCTCCGAGCCGTGGAAGAATGTCGACCGTCCGCTGGTCATCGACGCCTACGAATACAATTCGATCGACTGGCAGCAGCTCGTCACCGACAAGCGTGTCGCCGGCTTCATCAACAAGGCGTCCGACGGGCTGCCGCCGCCCTATTTCTGCTTCGGCGCCGAAGCCGACGTCAAACTCTGCAAGGCGCAGTGGAAGCGCTATGCGGTGACGCGCGAATTGTTCCAGACGCGCAAGGTGGTGGCCAAGGCGCTCGGCCTGAAATGGGGCGCCTATCACCTGGCGCGGCCTGGCAACCCGGTCGAGCAGGCCAATAATTTCATCGATTTCGCCGAGCCGGCGCCCGACGAGCTGATGGCCCTCGACATCGAAGGCATCGATGCAACGCAATGGATGTCGCTGGAGGACGCGGAAGAATTCGTGCGCCAGGTGCATCGCCGCCTCGGCCGCTTTCCGGTGCTCTATGTCAACGGCAAGACCGCCCAGTATATCGCCGACAACCGCTACCAATACCGGCTCCTGTCGCGGCTGCCGCTCTGGTATGCGCGCTACAAGCCGGATATCGACGTGCATTTCCCGATGGGCAACTGGCAGGGCTATGCGCTCTGGCAATTCTCCGCGCACACCAATTGCGGCCGCTTCCGTTGCCCCTACCGCGTGCCTGGCACGCCCAACGACATCGACGTCAGCGTCGCGCCGATGAGCGCCGACGAATTGCGCCGGCAATGGGCTTTTGGCGGCCTGCTCGACGTGCCGGCCGACTACCTCGCCTCGATCCCGGTGCCGCTCTCGCGCGAAGCGGCGCTCGCCGGCAAGGTGACGATCACCTATGCCGACGTGGCGGCGCCGCCGACCTTCGAGGAGATGGTGGCTGTGCTCGGTGCGCGCTGGGCGACATTCCGCGACGGATTCCGCATGCCGGTGGTAAAGACGGTGCCGCGGCGCGCCGGCTTCGGCATCGCGCAATATGTCGCCTGGAAACGCTCCGGACAGCGCACGCCCGAGCAGATCGAGGCGGCCTTCGCCGCTGCCGCCGATCCGGTCAGCACCGCCTCAACGGCGCTCGACAGCGCCAAGCGCTGACTTCTTCCAAGAGCCGACTTCTTCCAGGAGCCGAGGACATCAACGATGGCTGCCCAGGCTGGCATACATGCCGGTGGTGCGAAACTGCGTCGGATTGATGCCGTAACAGCGGCGAAAGACCTTGGAGAAGTAGTTCGCGTCCTCGAAGCCGCACAGCACCGCGACTTCCTTGACCGGCAGGAAATCGGCCTTGGTCAGGAGTTTCGCCGCGCGTTGCAGGCGCTGCTGCAGCACGAATTCGGCCGGCGGCAATCCTTCGCTCTCGGCGAAGCAGCGCGAGAAATGGGCGCGGCTCAAGCCACTGATCTGAACCAGCTCCGCCACCGGCAGCGGCTTGTCGAGATTGGCGTTGATGTGGTCGATGACCGGTTGCATGGCGCTTTGCTTCTCGGCGAAGGCGTGCGAGCCGAAGACGTCATCATAAAGCGCCATTGCCGCCTCGTAGGCGATCGCCGAGGCCGCGCCTGGCGAAGCGGCGCCCTTGATCAGCCGCAGGCTGCAATCGGCAAGGTGATCGATGGTGGCCGGCTGCAGCCGCAACACCGGGCCCGAGACGCTGAGAATGGACTTGTGGATGCGCAGCGCCTCCTCGCCGTTCATCGAGATCCAGAAATATTCCCAGCGGTCGCCCTTGGCCAACCAGTAGCGATGATTGTGCGGCACCAGAACCAGCAGCGTGTCGTTCGCCTGCAGGCGGTAATTGCGGCTCTCGTAGCGCAATTGGCCGGTGCCGCTGATCGTATGCTGGAGCACGGTGAATGGGGTTTGGCCGCGCTTCCTGCCGTCCCAGTCATATGCCTCGTCCTCGCGCAGTTCATAGCCCGTGCTGGTCGGCATGGCGTGCAGGCGCTGGCGGCCGCGCGGCAGCGAGATCGTCCGCATCAGCTTTCCGTTGGCGATCAGGTCCCGCAGCACAAAATTACCCTCGAAAGCATAATCCTTCTCTGGCCCCGTCGGCGAATAAGCGCATAATCCGGCCCTCAAGAACGCGAAAGACCCGCGGTCGAGGAGCGGGCGGGAGGAGAAAGAGCCGGATTTCCGGCTTTGGATGGCATGCGCGCTGTTGCGCGCGGCCATGTTCTCTCCTTTGCTCCTTGCCTAGCATTCGATTGGATCGAGGTGAAGGTGATGAGTTTCAAAATCGCTATTATCGGCGCCGGCAGCGTCGGCTTCACCAAGAAGCTGTTCACCGACATTTTATGCGTGCCGGAGTTCGAGGATATCGAATTCGCGCTGACTGATGTCAGCGAGCACAATCTGGCGATGATCAAGGCGATCCTCGACAGGATCGTCGAGGCGAACAAGCTGCCGACCAAGGTGACGGCGACCACCAACCGCCGCGAGGCGCTGGAGGGCGCGCGCTATATCATCAGCTGCGTGCGCGTCGGCGGGCTCGAAGCCTATGCCGACGACATCCGCATCCCGCTGAAATACGGCATCGACCAGTGCGTCGGCGACACGATCTGCGCCGGCGGCATCCTCTACGGCCAGCGCAACATTCCGGTGATCCTCGACTTCTGCAAGGATATAAGGGAGGTCGCCGCCACCGGCGCTAAGTTCCTGAACTACGCCAACCCGATGGCGATGAACACCTGGGCCGCGATCGAATACGGCAAGGTCGACACGGTCGGCCTCTGCCACGGCGTTCAGCATGGCGCCGAGCAGATTGCCCAGGTGCTCGGCGCAAAGTCGCCCAAGGAGCTCGACTATGTCTGCTCCGGCATCAATCACCAGACCTGGTTCATCGAGCTCAAGCTGAACGGCCGGCCGATCGGCAAGGACGAATTGATCTCCGCCTTCGAGGCGCATCCGGTCTATTCGAAGCAGGAAAAGCTGCGCATCGACGTGCTGAAGCGTTTTGGGGTCTATTCGACCGAAAGCAACGGCCACCTGTCGGAATATCTGCCCTGGTATCGCAAGCGTCCCGACGAGATCGCGCGCTGGATCGACATGTCGGACTGGATCCATGGCGAGACGGGCGGCTACCTGCGCTACTCGACCGAAACCCGCAACTGGTTCGAGACGGAATATCCGCAATTTCTCGAAGCGGCCTCGAAGCCGATCGACTCGGCAAAACGCTCGAACGAACACGCCAGCCACATCCTCGAGGCGCTTGAGACCAATCGCGTCTATCGCGGCCATTTCAACGTCAAGAACAACGGCGTGATCACCAACCTGCCGCAGGATGCCATCATCGAATCGCCCGGCTTCGTCGACCGGTTCGGCATCAACATGGCGGCCGGCATCACCTTGCCGGAAGCCTGCGCGGCCACCTGCATGGCTTCGATCAACGTCCAGCGCATGTCGGTGCATGCCGCCATCGCCGGCGACATCGACCTGTTGAAGCTCGCCGTGCTGCACGATCCGCTGGTCGGAGCCGTGTCGACGCCGGAAGAGGTCTGGCAGATGGTGGACGAGATGGTCGTCGCGCAGGCTCAATGGCTGCCGCAATATGCGCATGCCGTTCCGGCGGCAAAGGAGCGGCTTTCGAAATCCAAGGTCAAGACGCGTGAATGGGCAGGCGCGGCGCGGCGCAGCGTGCGCTCGATCGAGGAATTGCGCGCCGAGAAGGCGGCGCTGAAACAGGCCGGCTGAGACTGGGACAAGCAGCCGGACCTGCAGGAGGCAGGTCCCGTCGGAATGAGCCGTCCCGAACAAGAGGCGGGCAACAGCAGACATCCAAACATCTGGGAGGAGACTATGAGGAACCTGCATAGAATTGGTATCGCCGCCGGGCTGATGCTGAGCGTTTCAGTCCATGCACTCAACGCTTTCGCGTCCGAACCGACCGTGCCGCCGCAGCCGGCGACATTCCCGGCCGAAGGTAAGATCCACTATGTGGCGCGCGACTCCATCCTGGAGTTCAAGGCGCTGCCCGAATATCACGAGCCGGACTGGGTAACGGAGAAATACGTCAAGACCGGCAAGTTGCCGCCGGTCAAGGACAGACTGCCCAAGGAGCCGCTGGTCTTCAAGACCGGCAACATGCCCGACGGCATCGGCGTCTATGGCGACACGATGCGCCACGTCATCGGCGGCAGGCCGGAAGGCTGGAACTACGGCGCCGGCCAGACGCAAGGCTGGGGCGGCATCGATATCGGCTTGTCCGAATGCCTGACGCGCACGGCGCCGCTGTTCCAGGTCGAGGCCAAGGACACCGAGCCGCTTCCGAACCTTGCCAAGAGCTGGGACTGGTCGAGTGACGGCCACAAGCTCACCATGCATCTGATCGAAGGCGCTAAATGGTCGGACGGCGCGCCCTTCAACGCCGACGACGTCATGTTCTACTGGGATGACGAGGTCGTCGATCCCAATGTCTCGCCGCTGAACGGCGCCACGCCCGAAACCTTCGGCGTCGGCACGACGCTGAAGAAGGTCGACGACTACACCGTCGAGTGGACCTTCAAGGAGGCGTTCCCGCGGCAATATCTCTATGCGATGGCCTACGGCACCTTCTGTCCGGGCCCTTCGCATATCCTGAAGCCGCAGCATCCGAAATATTCGAAGAACACCTACGACCAGTTCAAGAACGCCTTCCCGCCGGATTATATGAACATGCCGGTGATGGGCGCCTGGGTGCCGGTCGAATACCGGCCGGACGATATCATCGTCTTGCGGCGCAACCCCTACTATTGGAAGGTCGACGAAAAGGGCCACCAGCTGCCCTATCTCAACGAGCTGCAATACAAGCTGTCGACCTGGGCCGACCGCGACGTCCAGGCGGTGGCGGGCTCCGGCGACTTCTCGAACCTTGAGCAGCCCGAGAATTTCGTCGCCTCGCTGAAGCGCGCGGCCGACCCGAACGCGCCGGCCCGGCTTGCCTTCGGCCCGCGCCTCATCGGCTACAATCTGCGCATGAATTTCTCCGCCAATGGCTGGGGCAACCCGGACGAACGCGGCCAGGCGCTGCGCGAATTGAACCGCAACGAGGACTTCCGCAAGGCGGTGACCATGGCGCTCGACCGCAAGGCGCTGGGCGACTCGCTGGTCAAGGGTCCGTTTACCGCCATCTATCCGGGCGGCTTCTCGTCGGGCACCAGCTTCTATGACCGCAAGTCGACCGTCTACTATCCGTTCGATCTCAAAGGCGCCAAGGCCGAGCTTGCCAAGGCCGGGCTGAAGGACACTGATGGCGACGGCATCGTGAACTTCCCGGCCGGCACCGCCGGCGGCAAGAATGTCGAGATCGTGATGCTGGTCAACAACGACTACACCACCGACAAGAGCCTCGCCGAAGGCGTGGTCGCGCAGATGGAAAAGCTCGGGCTGAGGGTCGTGCTCAACGGGGTCAACGGAACGCAGCGCGACGCTATCCAATATTCCGGCCGTTTCGATTGGCTGATCCGGCGCAACGAGACCGAGCTGACCTCGGTGGTGCAGAACACCGAGCAACTTGCTCCTGTCGGCCCGAAGACCAGCTGGAATCACCGCGCGCCGGAAAGCGGCGAAGTCGACCTGATGCCCTTCGAGAAGGACCTCGTGGACATCGTCAACAAGTTCGTAACGACGCAGGACAACGACCAGCGTGCCGACCTGATGCGAAAGTTCCAGAAGATATCGACCGAGCATGTCTACAATGTCGGGCTGACCGAGTATCCGGGCGCGCTCATCATCAACAAGCGCTTCTCGAACATTCCGCAAGGCACGCCGATCTACATGTTCAACTGGGCCGAGGATTCGATCGTCCGCGAACGTGTCTTCGTCGCCGCCGACAAGCAGGCGAAGCACGAACTGTATCCGGAGGAGCTTCCCGGCAAACCGGGTGACAAGGGTCCGATGTAAGGTTTACCTCCCCTGACGAAAAGACGTCCGGCCGCGCCGCGGCGCGGCCGGACAACGAAACCTCCGAACGCACCTCAGGGAGCGACCGGCCAGAAAGGAAGCTGACCGCCCATGCTGCGATTCCTGCTTATGCGCATAGCGTCGGCGCTTCCCGTCCTCGCCATCTTGAGCCTCGTCACCTTCGCCATCATCCAGGCGCCGCCCGGCGACTATGCGGATTACATCCGCTCGCAGCTGATCAACCAGGGTGGCGCTTCCTACGCCGAGGCTGAAGCACAAGCCCAGGCCTACCGCGTCGAGCATGGCCTCGATAAGCCGCTGCCCATCCAGTATCTCAACTGGATCGGCGGCATCGTCACCCGCGGCGATTTCGGCTACAGCCTCTACTACAACAAGCCCGTGGCCGATGTGGTGGGCGAGCGCCTGCCGCGCACCTTGCTTCTGGCGCTGGTCTGCCATCTGCTCGCCTCGGTGCTCGGCATCACCTTCGGCATATGGGCGGCAACGCGTCAGTACAGCTGGATCGATTCGACACTTTCGGCGATCTCGTTCCTCGGCATGACGGTGCCGCGCTTCCTGATGGCGCTGATCATCGTCTACCTCTTGGTCTTCCAGTTCAACGTCTCCGAGATCGGCTCGTTCTTCTCGCCGCAATATGGCGGCGCGCCCTGGTCGTGGGCGAAGTTCGTCGACCTGGTCAAACACGTCTGGCCGGTTGTGGCGATCGCGACCTTCGGCGGCCTCGCCTACAATATGCGCGTCATGCGCGGCAATCTGCTCGACACGCTCAACGCGCAATATGTCGAGACGGCCAAGGCCAAAGGCCTTACCGGCGGCGCCGTGGTGATGCGGCACGCCGTGCCCAACGCGCTGCATCCGCTGGTGATGTATCAGGGCGTGGTGCTGCCCTATATGCTCACCGGCGAGATCGAGACGGCAATCATCTTCGCGCTGCCCACTGTCGGCCCGGCGATCGTCGGCTCGATGGCGGTCGGCGACGTCTATGTCACGGCGACCTTCATGATGGTGCTGTCGGCGACGCTGATCGTCGGCAACATCATCGCCGACATGCTGCTGGTCCTGCTCGACCCGCGCATCCGCCAGTTCGGGGAGCGCTAAATGCTGGCCCGCGATCCCTCACCCCTGCCCCCATCCCTTACGCCCTTGCCGGCCGAAAGCGTCCCGGTGGCCGAAGCCGCGCATGGCAATGAGAGCTACATCGCGCTTGTCTGGCGCCGGCTGAAGCGTTCGTGGACCGGCATGGCCGGGCTTTGCCTGGTCGCGCTCTTGCTTGTCATGGCGGTGTTCGCCGAATTCCTGGCGCCGATGGACCCCAAGGCGACCGACGTCGCCTTCGCGCCGCCGCAACTGCCCGCCTTCCATGACAAGGACGGCAATTTCGTCGCGCGGCCGCGGGTCTACGCGCTGGCCGATTCGGCCGATCTCGATCCGGTCACCTTCCAGCCGATCGTCGGCCCCGACTACGACCACCCAAGGCTGCTCGGCTTCTTCGTCGAAGGCGCGCCCTACAAGCTTCTCGGCCTCATTCCGGCGAACCGGCATTTCTTCGCCTCGATGGACGGCCAGCCGGTGCATTTCCTCGGCACCGACAAGTTCGGCCGCGATGTGCTGTCGCGCGCCATCCACGGCTCGCGCGTGTCGCTGATGATCGCGCTGACGGTGGTCTTCATCATCACGGTCATCGGCACCAGCGTCGGCATGATCTCCGGCTATTTCGGCGGCAAGTTCGATGTCTGGATGCAGCGCTTCGTCGAGCTTGTGCTCGCCTTCCCGCAATTGCCGCTTTATCTGGCGCTGACGACGCTGATCCCGGTCACCGCGCCGACCAATGTCTTCCTCGCCTTCGTCATCATCGTCATGTCGGCGCTGGGCTGGGCGCAGATGTCGCGCGAGGTGCGCGGCAAGACGCTGGCGCTGGCGCGGATCGACTATGTGCGCGCCGCCATGGCGGTCGGGGCCACCGATCGGCGCATCATCATGCAGCACATCTTCCCCAATGTGATGAGCCATGTGATCGTCGCCGTGACGCTGGCGATCCCGACGGTGGTGCTGCTCGAATCCTTCCTCGGCTTCCTCGGCTTCGCGGTGAAGCCGCCGCTGATCTCCTGGGGCCTGATGCTGCAGGACACGGCGACCTATTCGGTCATCGGCACCTATCCGTGGATCCTGTCGCCGGTCGGCTTCGTGCTGATCACCGTCTTTGCCTTCAACGCGCTGGGCGACGGCCTGCGCGATGCCGTCGATCCTTATTGAGGTGGCCGGATGACGACGATCGCGATCGCAGACTCCCTCGCGCCGGCCGTCCGGTTCGACCATGGCGGACGCCACGACCAACCCGTCATCGACGCCCGCAACATCGAGGTCGCGTTCAAGGTCGAGCACGGCACCGTCGAGGCGGTCAAGGACGTCTCCTTCCAGATCTATCGCGGCGAGACGATTGCGATCGTCGGCGAGTCCGGCTCCGGCAAGTCGGTGACGGCGCGCACCGTCATGGGGCTGTTGTCCAGGCGGGCAACCGTCTCGCCGCGATCGAGCGTCGAATATCTCGGGCAGAACATCCTGAAATTCCCTGAGAGCGCCCGGCGCAAGCTGCGCGGCAACCGTATCTCGATGATCTTCCAGGAGCCGATGAGCTCGCTCAATCCGATCTACACGGTCGGCAGCCAGATCGTCGAGGCGATCCGAGTGCATCGCAAGGTGGGCCGCAGGCAAGCCTGGGCGCGCGCGCTCGAGCTTCTACGGCATGTCCAGATCCCCGAGCCGGAGGCGCGGCTGAAGCAATATCCGCATCAGCTGTCGGGCGGTCAGCGGCAGCGGGTGATGATCGCCATGGCCTTGGCCAACGAGCCCGACGTGCTGATCGCCGACGAGCCGACCACCGCGCTCGACGTCACGGTGCAGGCGCAAATCCTGAACCTGATCCGCAACCTGCAGAAGGAACTGCGGATGGCGGTGATCCTGATCACCCACGATCTCACCGTGGTGCGCAAGTTCTCCGACTACGTCTATGTCATGCAGCATGGCGAAATGCGCGAGCACAACGTCACCGAGCGGCTGTTCGCCGACCCGCGGCACCCTTACACGCAGCGGCTGCTCGCCTCGGAGCCGCGCGGCCGCCCGCAGCCACTGCCGGAGAGCAGCGGCACCATCCTCGAGGCGAACGGCGTGCGCGTCTGCTTCATGCTGCGCCACGGCTCCTTCCTCAAGCCGGACTGGCGCGAGTTGGTCGCGGTCGATGATCTTGACCTGAAGCTTTGCCGTCACGAGACGCTGGGGCTGGTCGGCGAATCCGGCTCCGGCAAGACCAGCTTCGGCCAGGCGCTGATCAGGCTGGCCGACGCCAAGCGCGGCGAGATCCGCTTCGACGGCCAGCCGATCGAGAAGCTGTCGCGCACCGAGATGCGGCCGCTGCGCTCGCGCATGCAGGTCGTCTTCCAGGATCCGTTCTCCTCGCTCAACCCGCGCATGACGATCGGCCAGATCATCGAGGAAGGCCTGGTCGTCAACAGGCTGGGCGCGACGCGGCGCGAGCGGAACGAGCGGGTGCGCGAGGCGCTGGTCAGCGCCGGCATGCCCGGCAACATCCTGTCGCGCTTCCCGCACGAGTTCTCCGGCGGCCAGCGACAGCGCATCGCGATCGCGCGCGCCATCGCGCTGGAGCCCGAATTCATCCTGCTCGACGAGCCGACCTCGGCGCTCGACCTTTCGGTGCAGGCGCAGATCATCGACCTGTTGCGCAAGCTGCAGGACGAGCGCGGCCTGAGCTATCTGTTCATCTCGCACGACCTCAAGGTGGTGCGGGCGCTCTGCCATCGCGTCATCGTCATGCAGCACGGCAAGATCGTCGAGCAGGGACCCGTCGACGAGGTCCTTTCCAATCCCAAGACCGCCTACACCGAACGGCTCGTCAGGGCCGCTTTCGACGTGGCTTAGAAGTGCCGGAGGTTTTTACAGTGGCAAGAAATCCCAGGATCACATTCATCGGCGCAGGCTCGACGGTGTTCATGAAGAACATCGTCGGCGACGTGCTGCAGCGGCCGGCGCTGTCGGGCGCCACCATCGCGCTGATGGACATCAACCCGCAGCGGTTGGAAGAAAGCGCTGTCGTCGTCAACAAGCTGATCGCGACGCTCGGCGTCAAGGCGAAGGCCGAGACCTATTCCGACCAGCGCAAGGCGCTTTCCGGCGCCGACTTCGTCGTCGTCGCCTTCCAGATCGGCGGCTACGAGCCTTGCACCGTCACCGACTTCGAGGTGCCGAAGAAATACGGCCTGCGCCAGACCATCGCCGACACGCTCGGCGTCGGCGGCATCATGCGGGGCCTCAGGACCGTGCCGCATCTATGGAAGATCTGCGAGGACATGCTCGCGGTCTGCCCCGAGGCGATCATGCTACAATATGTCAACCCGATGGCGATCAACACCTGGGCGATCGCCGAGAAATATCCCACGATCAAGCAGGTCGGGCTCTGCCACTCGGTGCAGGGCACGGCGATGGAACTGGCGCACGATCTCGACCTTCCCTATGAGGAGATCCGCTACCGCTCGGCCGGCATCAACCACATGGCCTTTTATCTCAAGTTCGAGCATCGCCAGCCGGACGGCACCTACCGCGACCTCTATCCCGACCTCGTGCGCGCCTATCGCGAGGGTCGTGCGCCAAAACCCGGCTGGAACCCGCGCTGCCCGAACAAGGTGCGCTACGAGATGCTGACCAGGCTCGGCTATTTCGTCACCGAAAGCTCGGAGCATTTCGCCGAATACACGCCCTATTTCATCAAGGACGGCCGACCCGACCTGATCGAGAGATACGGCATTCCGCTCGACGAATATCCGAAACGCTGCATCGAGCAGATCGAGCGCTGGACGGGCCAGGCGGAAGCCTACCGCTCGGCCGACCGGATCGAGGTCGAGCAGTCCAGGGAGTACGCTTCCTCGATCATGAATTCGGTGTGGACCGGCGAGCCGTCGGTGATCTACGGCAATGTGCGCAACAATGGCTGCATCACCTCGCTGCCTTTCGACTGCGCGGCGGAAGTGCCGTGCCTGGTCGATGCCTCCGGCATCCAGCCGACCTACATCGGCGATCTGCCGCCGCAGCTGACGGCGCTGATCCGCACCAACATCAATGTGCAGGAGCTGACGGTGCGGGCGCTGATGAGCGAGAACCGCGAGCACATCTACCACGCGGCGATGATGGACCCGCACACCGCGGCCGAGCTCGACCTCGATCAGATCTGGTCACTGGTCGACGATCTGCTTGCCGCGCATGGCGACTGGCTGCCGGCTTGGGCGCGAGGCCGGCGCAAGAGCGCGGCCGCCTGAATTCCGGAATTACGCCCCGGCTTTCTCGCGCTCGACGGCGCGCCAGCCGATGTCGTGGCGGTAAAAGCCTTGCGGCCAGTCGATCTGGTCGATCGCCGCATACGCCTTTGCCTGCGCCTCGCCGACGGTCTTGCCGAGCGCGGTGACGTTGAGCACACGCCCGCCATTGGCGACCAGCGCACCGCCATTGATGGCGGTGCCGGCATGGAAGACCTGGACGCCCTCGCCTTCCGCCTTGTCGAGGCCGCGGATGACGGAGCCCTTTTCCGGCGCGCCGGGATAACCCCTGGCCGCCATCACCACGGTCAGCGCCGTCTCGTCGCTCCAGCGGACCGACATATGCGCGAGCTGGCCGTCGACCGCGGCGTTGAGCAGGACGAGCAAATCGTCCTTCAGCCGCATCATCAGCACCTGGCATTCGGGATCGCCGAAACGGGTGTTGTATTCGATCAGCTTGGGGCCCTGGTCGGTGATCATCAGGCCGGCAAAGAGGATGCCGGCGAAAGGCGCGCCGAGATTGGCCATGCCGCGCATGGTCGGCTCTATGATCTCGCGCATGGTGCGCTCGGTCATTTCCGGCGTCATCACCGGCGCCGGCGAATAGGCGCCCATGCCGCCGGTGTTCGGCCCGGTATCGCCGTCGCCGACGCGCTTGTGGTCCTGCGCGGTGCCGAAGGGGAGCGCCGTGGCGCCGTCGCACAGGCAGAAGAAGCTTGCCTCCTCGCCGGTCAGATATTCCTCGACCACGACCTCGGCGCCGGCCGCCCCGAAGGCGCCGTCGAAACAGGCTTCAAGCGCGGCGTTCGCTTCGTCCAGCGTCATAGCGATGGTGACGCCCTTGCCTGCGGCGAGCCCGTCGGCCTTGATGACGATCGGCGCGCCGGTCTGCTCGACATAGGCCTTTGCCGAGGCAAGGTCGCTAAAGCGGCCATAGGCGGCGGTCGGGATGTTGAACCTCGCGCAAAGATCCTTGGTGAAGCCCTTCGAACCTTCGAGCCTCGCAGCCGCCTTGGAGGGGCCGAAGACGCGGATGCCCCAGGAGCGCAGATCGTCGGCGATGCCGGCCACCAGCGGACCTTCCGGGCCGACGACGACCAAATCGATCTTCTTTTCCTGGCAGAAGGCGGCGACGGTGGAATGGTCGGCGACGTGGAGCTTGACCTGTTCGGCGATGCGGCCGATGCCCGGATTGCCGGGCGAGGCGTAGAGCTTCGTCAACAGCGGCGAGGCGGACATCTTCCAGGCCAGCGCATGTTCGCGGCCACCCGAACCGAGAAGAAGAACGTTCATGGCCACCTCTTGCTGATCGTCTCCCTGAACCCGCTATTGGTCCGCGGGCGACGGGTCAAGGCGTCTTGGCATTTTGGCGGCAATTGCGCACGAGAACAGGGGCCTCATCAAGGCCAATGAGACAAGTCCCGCCACCGGCCAGTCCCCGGTACAGGGATTTGGGAGGTTGCCGTTTATCGGCGAGCAAGATGTTGGCCGTTCATTTCCGTGAAATCGGCGCAAGCGTTGGTGATTGGCTGAAGTTTCATCAACGTCGTCATCCTAGGGCGAAGCAGGAGCGCAGCTCCGTCGCGGAGACCCTAGGATCCATGCCGTGACATTGATCGAGGGCCGCGACGGAGCAGAATTCTGCACCCCTGCAACGCCTCAGCATCACGGCATGGATCCTCGGGTCTGCGCGCGTCGCTACGCTCCTTGCTCCGCCCGTGGATGACGAGGGCGGGCCGGTTCGGCCAATCTCCAACATGCGATTGCCGGCGCAAATATAGCCGACCCATCAGAAATTGCTGTGTCCCCAACTTGGTCTGAAAAAATGCCTCAGCTTTGGAAAACGATGGGAAACCAATCCTCGCGCAGTTTCTGGCCGGGCTTCATGTCGTGACCCGGATAGGGCGGCGAGGTGCGGCCGGGACGTTCGACATAATGTGCGTCGTCGCCGACCCAGCGCAGCGACAGTGCCCGGCGCCGCGCCGCCGTCAGGTTGCCGCGCGCACCGTGCGCGGTGCGGAAGTCGAACAGGATGGCGTCGCCCGGCTCCATCTCCCATTCGAGCACCTTCATCGACGGGTCGTTGTCGGGGTCGGGCACAGGCAGGTAGTCGCCCTCGCCGGCGTAGAAGTTGTCGTCGTTCAGCCAGCGCACCGGCAGCACCATCTTTTCCCATTTGTGCGAGCCGGCGATCAGCCTCAGCGTCGCTTCCTTCACCGGATCGATCGGGATCCAGAAGCTCACCGTCTGGCTGCCGTCGACGAAGTAGTAGGGAATGTCCTGGTGCCACGGCGTCGGCTTCTGCGTGCCCGGCTCCTTGACCAGCACGTGGTCGTGGAAGAATTGGGCGCTGCGCGACTGCATGACCGCGGCTGCGAGCTCGGCGGCCGGCGACTCGCGCACGATCCTGACGAATTCCGGGATGCGCTCCCAGTTGCAATAGTCGTCGAAGAAGCTGCCCTTGCCGCCGGCGATGTCGGAAGCGGCGGCGCTGCGGTTGCGCATATTACGCTCGATGCCGTCGGCGATGACATCGACCCAGTCCTTGAAGGCGCCGCGAATGCAGACCGCGCCGTCGCGCTGATAATCGGCAATCGTCGAGGCATCGATCTTCGGGCTGGCCATGGCGTGCTCTCCTTGAGTTGACAAGCGACTATGGCAAGCGCCCGACATCGGGTAAAATAATAACTTGCCATCTGGTTTATAGTTATAGCCTATGAGACTGACCCTCGCGCAATTGCGCTATGTCGTTGCCGTCGCCCGCTATGGCAGCGTGACCGCGGCAGCCCAGGCGTTGAACGTGTCGCAGCCGTCCATCTCGGTTGCGATCGACAATGTCGAGGACGCACTGGGCCAAAAACTGTTCGTGCGCCAGCGCGGCAGCGGCGTTTCGCTGACATCCTTCGGCCGCAGGGCCGTGGCCAAGGCGAGGCAGGTGCTGGGCGAGGCGGACGAGCTGGCGGCGCTCGGTTCGCGTGACGCCGATGTCGGCGGCGAGCTGGCGCTCGGCTGCTTCGAGGATCTGGCGCCCTATTTCGCGCCGGCGCTGATGCGGGCCTTCGCCGAGCGCTGCCCGGCCGTCACCGTCGTCATCGGCGATGAAACCTTCGAGACATTGGGGCGGCGCCTGGCCGACAGCGCCGTCGACCTCGGCCTCACCTATGATCTCGGCCTTCCAGGCCATTTCAAGCGCATTCTGCTGCATGAATTGCGGCCGCACGCGCTTCTGCCCGCCGGCCATGTGCTGGCGGACAAGCACGCCGTCAGCCTGGCCGAACTCGCGCAGCATCCGCTGATCACCACCGACCAACCGCATAGCTGGCAGCATATGCTGGACCTCTTCCTCAGCCGCGGCCTGTCGCCGGTCGCGCGGGCGACGACGAGTTCGTTCGAGCTGCAGCGTTCCATGGTGGCCAACGGCTTCGGCGTCGCGGTCAGCTATACGAGGCCCTATGGCGACCGCAGCTATGACGGCCTGCCGCTGGTCTGCAAGCCGCTCTCCGATCCGCTGCCCATGCAGCGCATCATCCTGACCCACGACACGCGCCAGCGCCTGTCGAAGGCAGCGGTCGCCTTCATCGAGGTCGCCAAGGCATGGTTTGCCGGTCACGATGTTTTCACCGCCTAGGTTTTCAGCGCTTGAGCGACAACGCGGCCGCTTGACGACGCCCTTAGCTGCTGCCACTCCAGCGTGATGGAAACCGTCCAGTCGAAAGCGATCCAGGGCCGTGTCGCCGACGCGCCGAGCGGCCATTGGGTCTACCGCGTGCTGCCGCGCTGGCTCTGGCCCTATGCGCAGCTTGCGCGCTGGGACAGGCCGATCGGCTGGCAGCTGCTTTTGTGGCCCTGCTGGTGGTCGGCAGCGCTTGCCGCGGGCGCCTATCCGCGCCCGACCGACCCGCTGCTGACGCTGCTGCCGACGCCTTGGTATCTATTGCTGTTCTTCATCGGCGCTGTCGCCATGCGCGGCGCCGGCTGCACCTATAACGATCTCGCCGACCAGGACATTGACAACCAGGTCGAGCGCACGCGCTCGCGGCCGCTGCCCGCCGGCAAGGTGACACGCCGCCAGGCCTGGGCTTTCGTCATCATCCAGGCGCTGGTGGGCTTGGCCGTGCTGTTGCAGTTCAACGGCTTCGCCATTCCGCTCGGCATCGCCTCGCTGGCGATCGTCGCGGTCTATCCTTTCATGAAGCGCATCACTAACTGGCCGCAATTGGTGCTGGGGCTGGCCTTCTCCTGGGGCGCGCTGATGGGCTGGGCGGTCGAATTCGGCGATCTCGATGATCCGGCGATCATGCTCTATATCGGCTCGATCCTGTGGGTGATCGGCTACGATACGATCTACGCGCATCAGGACAAGGAAGACGACGCCATCGTCGGTGTGCGCTCGACGGCGCGGCTGTTCGGCGACAACACCAAGACCTGGCTCACCGGACTCTATGGCGGCGCGCTGGTCTGCTTCGCCATCGCCTTTGCATCCGCCCAGGTGCCGATCGTGGCGCTGGCCGGGCTGATCGCCGCCGGCGCGCATATGGCGCGCCAGATCATCCGACTCGACATCAACAATCCGGACCAATGCCTGAAACTGTTCAAGTCGAACAACCAGGTCGGCTGGCTGATCTTCCTCGGCCTGATCGGCGGGTCCGTGTGGATTTGGCTGAAGCCGCTGGTGTAGCGGGCTCCCCCTTCCCCCCTTGTGGGGGAAGGTGTCGCCGAAGGCGACGGATGAGGGGTGCTCCAGAGGACACCAGCGTCTCACTCCGCTGGAGCACCCCTCATCCGTCTCGGCGCTGCGCGCCGATCCACCTTCTCCTACAAGGGGAGAAGGAAAAAAGTGCTGCACTACTCCCTTGCGATAATCTCCTGGCCATCGATGACCAGCCTCAGGCCCAGGTTGCCGGCCTTGCGGCGGGCGAGGAAGCGCGGGCGGCGCGTGGTGGAAACACGGCCCTTGCGGCGCTCCTGCGGCGGCAGCGCCTTGATGGCGGCGCCGAGCGATTCTTCCAGGGTGCGGGCAATGCCGTCGGCCTCGATCAGCAGCATCGGCAGGCGATAGGCATCGGCCCAGGCGCGCCAGTCGGCGGCGACGTCGTCGAGGTCGTCGGCGACCAGGAGCGGCACCGACAGCATCGGATCATTGTGGAGGAGCTCGAGCGTCACGGTCACGTTGCCGTCGGGATCCTCCATGGCGCGCGCGGCGACGCCGCGGAACGCATTGGGGGGCAGCGCGATGATCGCCGGCACGCCGCTCATCTCCAGCACACGGCGGATGACGGCGCCGCGCTGGTCGATGGTGAAGGTCACATCGCCATAGTCGTCGCGGGTGGCATAGCTCACCATCTGCGGCAGGCGAAATGGGTCGAGACGCATGTTGCGCCCGGCCCAGACTGGCTTCAGTCCAGTGTTCATCGATGTCTTCCCTGTTAGTCCTGAGGGCCGTTTTCCGGTTCTCTCAGGGCCGGTTTTTCCGGCCTCGTTATGGGAAGAAACATTAGCGCTCGCTTCTTACCGGCGCGCTTAAGAAAGTCGGTTAAATTTTGCTGATCTGAGCCAATGGTTATCGGAATGCGACCGACCGCCGGATGAGGTGAGGATCAGATAACCTTACCGGGATTCATGATGCCTGCCGGATCGAAGGCGGCCTTCACGCGGCGCATCAGGTCGATCGCCATCGGCGGCGCCGTGGCGATCAGCTCGTCGCGTTTCAATTGGCCGATGCCGTGCTCGGCCGAGATCGAGCCATGGAAGGAGCGCACGACATCGTGCACGGCCTGGTTCATAGGGTGGTAGAGTTCGAGGAACGCCTCGTCCTGCCAATCCACGGGACGCGAGATGTTGTAGTGCAGGTTGCCGTCGCCCATGTGGCCGAAGCAGACGACGCGCGCGCCGGGGCAGACTCCCTCCACCACGCCGGCCGCCTTTTCAATGAACTCCGGGATCGAGGCGATCGGCACCGAAATGTCGTGCTTGATCGAAGCGCCTTCGGGCTTCTGGCATTCGGGAAGCGTCTCGCGGAAATTCCAGAAGGCGTCGCCTTGGGCAAGGCTTGCCGATACTACCGCGTCGCCGACGACGCCCTGATCGAGAGCCTCGGCCAGGACTTCTTCGATCAGCGCCCTGCCGTCTTCCTCGGAGCGGCCGGAAGAGACCTGCATCAGCACATACCACGGCCAGTCGTCGGCCAGCGGCCGCGTGATGCCTTGCCCGTGCTTGAGCGTGAAATCGTATGGCCTTTTGCCGATCAGCTCGAAAGCGGTGAGCGATGCGCCGGCGCGATCCATCGCCAGGGTGAACAGCGAAAGCGCATCTTTCGGCGACGATGGCAGGCCGGCAAAGGCCACCTCCCTGCCCTTCGGCTTCGGGAACAATTTCATTACCGCGGCGGTGATGACGCCGAGCGTCCCTTCGGCGCCGACGAAGAGGTTCTTCAGATCGTAGCCGGTGTTGTCCTTCTTCAGCTTGCGCAAATCGTCAAACACTTCGCCGGTCGGCAGCACCACTTCGACGCCGAGGCAGAGCTCGCGCGCATTGCCGTAGGCAAGCACGCCGGTGCCGCCGGCATTGGAGGAGAGATTGCCGCCGATCTGGCAGGAGCCCTGGGCAGCGAGCGAGAGCGGAAACAGCCGGTCGGCGGCGTCGGCCGCTTCCTGCAGCGTCTGCAGGATGACGCCGGCCTCTGCGGTCACCGTGTTCGACAGGACATCGATCTCGCGGATGCGGTTCAGTCGCGACAGCGAGACCACGATGTCGCGGCCGGATCTGTCCGGCACCTGGGCGCCGACCAGCCCGGTGTTGCCGCTTTGCGGCACGATCGGGGTTCCGGTCGAGGTTGCCAGCCGCATGATGCGGCTCACTTCCTCGACGCTGCCGGGGCGCAGCACCAGCGATGTCCGGCCGTGCCAAAGGCCGCGCCGCTCGGTGATGTAAGGCGCGATGTCGGCCTGATCGCGCAACGCATATTTGTCGCCGACGATTGCCGCGAAGCGGTCGATGAGGGCGGGATCGAGGTCCAAGGGCTGATCGTTCATGGGCGGCGAGACTAGAGCAATTCCAGGAAAAGTGCGAAGCGGTTTCCGTCCGGAATTGCGTCAGAACAGAGAGATAGACTCAGGCCGGCTTATCACGCGGCGCGGCGGCGCGGGCGAGCCGGTCATTGATCGCCTCGCCCAGGCCCTCGAACGGGATCGGCTCGACGGCGATGGTCGCGGCGCCGACACGGTCGAGCGCCTGCATATAGGCAAAGAGGTTGCTTGCCGCTTCGCGCAGGTCGCCCCTTTCAGAGAGATTGCGCAGCGCAACGGCCCGTTCCCAGCCCTCGGCGCGGTTGCGGCCGAACGCAAGCAACGCCTCGCCTTCGGCAATTTTTCCGACATTGAGCCGCATCGCGGCGCCCGGCGCGTAATGCGAGGCAAGCATGCCCGGCGCCTCGATGCCGCTGGCGCCGCGCGACAGCTTCGCACCGGCCACCGCCTCGATCTCCTCGGCGCCGATGCCGCCGGGCCGCAGCAGCCGCAACTTGCCGTTCTCGACCTTGAGAATAGTCGATTCCAGGCCGACCGGCGTCGCGCCGCCATCAACGACCAGCCTGATCCTGTCGCCGAGATCGGCGGCGACCGCCTGCGCTGTCGTGCCGCTGATTTTCCCGGAGGAATTGGCGCTCGGGGCTGCGAGCGGCCTGCCGAGCCGGGCGATGAGCTCGCCGCCAAACCCACGCGGCATGCGCAGCGCGATGGTGTCCAGCCCCGCGGTGACCAGCGGGTGGATGCCGTTGCCGGCGCGCTGCGGGAGCACCAGCGTCAGCGGACCCGGCCAGAAGGCTTCGGCCAGTTTTGCCGAGAGCGGATCGAAGCCGGCGATACGGTCCGCCATCGCGCGATCGGCGACATGGGCGATCAGCGGGTTGAAGCGCGGCCGACCCTTGGCCTCGAAGATGCGCGCCACGGCAATGCCATTGGTGGCATCGCCGGCCAGGCCGTAAACCGTCTCTGTCGGGATGGCGACGACGTCGCCCCCTTCGAGCAGCGCCAATGCCTGCTCCATAGCCTCGCCGACCGCCAGTATCTCAGCCAAATCCGCCACCAGTCCTGAACATGCCGGTCCCGTAATACGGCCGCTTGCATCGGGCAAGTGCGGGCATTGGCGATTTATCAATCCCTAAAATGTTAAGTTCCCGTGCAAGCCGGCTTCAATCGGACGGCCCTAGGGTGCGGGTTCAATGCGGTTGCGGCTTGGGAGTTTGTAATGCGTTTGCTCGGAGCTTTCGGTATCAGCCTTCTGGCGATGAACGGCGCGGCACATGCCTCGTCAATCGTCGTGGTGGCACCCTCGACCTCGACGCCTTCGGTTATCAGGCTGAATGCGATCGACCCGACCAAGCTGTCCGCGGCCTCGGCGCCGTCGATGATAGCGCTTGGCGAGCCTGTGCCCGCCGTCACCGACGAAAAGGTCGCGGCAATCCCCGCGAAGTCCGGGCGCCAGCAGGCCCCGATGATCATTCGCGGCGGCATTGTCGGCGGCGCTTTCGAAACGCCCGCGGCGGCCAAGCCCACAGCACCGGCAAACACTACCGCCGCCGCGCCGGCAAACGGCACCACGCCGGCAACGCCCGCGAACGGCACAGCGTCCGCTTCGAACGGCAACAGCGGAACCGGCGGACAGCCGGCCGCGACGGCCAATGCGTCGGGCGGCGGCGCGCAGCCGCAAGGCGCCCCGTCGGTGCCGCGCGTCGGCAAGGCGATGTAGATCACACTGGATCCGGCCCTGGTATGCTAGGCGCTTAAGCTGTCCGATTCCCGTGATCGGATCGGGCACGATTGCGCCGGCATTTCAAAAGGGGGTTTCATGACTGTTTCGAAAGCAATGACCGTTGCCGCAATGTTGGCGGCGACGACACTGGGCACGGGTACGGCACGGGCCGACGACATGCTTGGCTCTTACACCGCGCGGATTTCTGACCGCGATCACCGCGCCAGCGACCGCTACCCGCTCGGCAGCGCGGCGCAGATGGTGCGGCAGGACCGCGCCAACTGGCATAAATTCCACCGGCGCGACAGCGACGACCAGGGTGATGCCTGGTTCCGCAGCGACGGCTCGCGCGCCGACCTGCAGCGCATGCTGGAACGCGGCGGCGCCATGAGCAGCTCGACCCGGCGCGCCATCGTCAATGGCGAGCCGTTGATCGAGGTCGATGTCTATCCGGACAGCGTGCGGGTCAGCATAGTGGAGGATTGACGGGTCAATCTTCCTGGAAGACCGACAAGAGCCGCACCGACGAAAAAAGGGCGACGCGCGACGCCGCCCCTCGTACTTCAGACAGAGGGACGGCTCAGGCCGCTTCTTCCTTGTCGTCATCGTCGGACTCATCCTCATCGGCTTCGTCCTCATCATCGTCGCCATCTTCATCCTCGTCGTCGGACTCATCGTCGCCCGAGGCTTTGGCTTCTTCGTCGCCGTCTTCGTCGCCTTCATCTTCATCGTCCGGCTCGTCGTCGGCCGAGGCAGTGGTTTCCTCGTCGCCGTCTTCGGACGGATCGGCGGATTCGACCGCCGCGGCGGCAGCGTGGTCGAGAAGGTTTTCGGAAGCGGATTCGATCGCCTCGGCGGCGGCCGGGGTCTCTTCATTCAGGTCGATATCGTCAACGGAATTCATGGCATGCCTCCGTGTTTGGGGAATGTCTTACGGCGTGCCCAGCGAAACGATTTCGGGCAACGCGCCTTAAGTCTTTGGTTGATGCATGTCGTTGCCCCAGGACCGCTCAGCGCTTCTGGACGACATGCACCTTTGTCCCATGCGGAGGTCATCGTCATATGACTGTAAGCCGGCTCCGGCGCATTAAATTTCGGGCGCCGAATTGTTCAAGCCTGCCGGCATCCTAGCCGATGTGGGCAGGCTCGAATGTGCGGTTTTCCGAGCCGTCAGCCGACGATTTTTGAAAAATCCCCGACCTGGTCGGTGGCGGCGCGGATGCGGGCGAGCAGCGCCAGACGGTTGGCGCGCACGGCCTGGTCCTCATCATTCACGAGAACACGCTCAAAGAATGAATCAACCGGTTCGCGCAACACGCTAAGCGCCAGCATGGCGGCAGAAAAATCTTCGTTTTGAATTGCTTGGCCGGCTTCCTTCTCGGCCTGATTCACCGCGGCAAAAAGCTTCTTTTCCGCCTCCTCGCGGAACAGCGCCGGCTCAACGGTCCGGGCGATTGCTGTTTTCTTCTTCTCCTCGGCGGCCAGGATGTTGGCGGCGCGCTTGGTACCGGCAAGCAGGTTCTTGCCCTCCTCGGTGTCGAGCAAGGAGCCGAGCGCCTCGACGCGGCGCACGATCTGCAACAGGTCGTCGTTCGGCGATTGGCCGATCTCCCCCCTTGTGGGGGAGATTGGGCGCGAGCCCGCTGACAGCACGGCATCGATCAAGTCATGCCGTGCACCGCTTTCACGCAGATAGACTTTCAGACGGTCGTGGAAGAAGGCGAGGAGGTCGGACGACTGGTCCGCGCCGCCTTTGAAGTTTTCAAAGGCCTTGGCGAAAACAGACGTCAGCGCCAGACGAATCCGGTTCTCGACGAGTACCCTGACCACGCCAAGAGCCGCACGTCGCAGCGCGAACGGATCCTTGCTGCCCGTGGGCTTTTCATCGATCGCCCAGAAGCCGGTGAGCGTGTCGAGCTTGTCGGCGAGCGCGACGGCAACCGAGACCGGATCGGTCGGCACGCGGTCGGATGGGCCTTGCGGTTTGTAGTGCTCCTCGGCGGCCGCGGCGACCGACGGATGCTCGCCCTGCAGCAGCGCATATTTGCGGCCCATGGCGCCTTGCAGCTCGGGGAACTCGCCGACCACTTCGGTTTGCAGGTCCGCCTTGGCAAGCACGGCGGCACGGCTTGCGAGCGCGGTAATCTCCCCCCTCGAGGGGGAGATGTCGCCGGAGGCGACCGTCGGCGCCAGTTCCTCAGCCAACCGCTTGATACGCTCAACGCGCGCGCCTTGCGTGCCCAGCTTCGCGTGAAAAGTCACGTTGAGATGATCGAGGCGCGCCATGCGCTGGTCGAGCGGCTTCTTCAAATCCAGGTCGAACTTCGCCGCCGACTCAGCGAGTTGATCGAGGTCGGGCAAATCGCCTTGATCGGTCCGCCAGAAATAGAGCGCATCGGACAGGCGCGCGCGCACCACCTTGCCGTTGCCGTAGGCGATCTCCTTGCCGCCGTCGCTCGCCTCGATGTTGGCGACCAGCACGAAGCGGTTCGAAAGCGATTGGCCAATCTCCCCCCTAGAGGGGGAGATGCCCGGCAGGGCAGAGAGGGGGGCCTCGCGCTGAGTCCCCTCTGTCGGCTTCGCCGACATCTCCCCCTGCGAGGGGGAGATCGGGCGCGACGTCACGAAACACTTCTGGTTGGCGCGGATAGTGAGGCGGATGACCTCGCCCGGAATGGTGAGGAAATCCTGCTCGAACTCACCCATCAGCACGGCCGGCCATTCGACCAGGCCGGACACTTCCTCCAGCAGGCCCTCGTCCTCGACCAGGTCGAGGCCGTTGGCAAAGGCGATGTTGCGGGCATCGGCCAGGATGATCTCCTTGCGCCGGTCGGCATCGAGCACGACCTTGGCCGCCTCCAGCTTCGCCACATAGTCGTCGAAGCGGCGCACGGTGATCGGGCCCGGCGCATGGAAGCGATGGCCATAGGTGATATTGCCGGCGCGGATGCCGTCGATCTCGAAATCGACGATCACCGGCTCCTCGGTCTCCGGCCCGAAGGTGCAGACGATCGACTGCAGCGGCCGTACCCAGCGCAGCGAGCCGGGTTTCGCCGAGGCCGGCCCCCAGCGCATCGATTTCGGCCAAGGGAAGGCGCGGATGATGCCCGGCACCAGCTCGGCGATGATTTCCTCCGCCGCCCGGCCCGGCTTGGAGATATGGGCGACGTAGAAGTCGCCCTTCTTGGGGTCGGAATGGACATGCGCCTCGGCGATCGACGAAAGGCCGGCCTTGCGAAGGAAGCCCTGCACCGCCTGCTCGGGCGCCGTGGTCGAAGGACCCTTGATCTCCTCGCGGATGTCCTTCGAGCGCGCGGTCAGGCCACGGATGTCGAGCGCCAGACGCCGCGGCGTCCAATATTCGCGCGCCGCCTCATAGGTGAGACCCGCCTCGACCAGACCGTCGGTCAGCATCTTCCTGAGGTCGCCGGCCGCCTTGCGCTGCATGCGGGCGGGAATTTCCTCGGAGCGAAGTTCGAGCAGCAAGTCGGGCATTGATTGGCTCCCTCCCCTCCCCTTGATGGGGAGGGTCGGCGCGAAGCGCCGAAACGAATGGGCGGGAAATAGCAACTCGGCCGCCCGCTGTCACCCCGCCAGCAGATCGCCTCTTCGACCGATTTCGCGGAATTTTTCGGCCCGCTGTCGGAACGGCGCGGGGCTGCCCGTCCTTGGGGCAGAACTTCCCATGAACCGAACGCTGCGCTGAAGCGACAAACGCTCAGGCAGAGACCTATTGGCTGAACGGCGATGAAGACGGTATCGAGAACCCTGCAGATCCTGGCGCTCAGCGCCTGCTTCGCCGCCCAGGCGCATGGCACGATCACGATGCCGGGGATCAGGCAGGCCATGCGCACGATCGACGGCGCATCGGCGCAGATCGTATTGCCGGCCGGCGCTGCCATCGCGGCCGCGAAAGCCGTATCGGCTTAGGCCGCCGCCAGCCCGCCCGCCCGCGTCTTGAGGAACGCTTCGCCGCAGGCCTTGGCCAGATTGCGCACGCGCAGGATGTAGCTTTGCCGCTCGGTGACCGAGATGACGCCGCGCGCGTCGAGCAGGTTGAAGACATGGCTTGCCTTGATGCACTGGTCGTAGGCCGGGAAGACCATGCGATGCATCGCCAGATTGTCGCTTGGCTTGGGCGTGCCGGCATCGAGCAGCGCCTTGCACTCGGCCTCGGCGTCCTCGAAATGCCTCAGCAGCATCGCGGTGTTGGCGAATTCGAAATTGTGGCGCGAATATTCCTGCTCGGCCTGCAGGAAGACGTCGCCGTAAGTGACCTTCTCGGCGCCCTCGCGGCCATTGAAGTTCAGATCGTAGACATTGTCGACGCCCTGCACATACATGGCGAGCCGCTCCAGGCCGTAGGTCAGCTCGCCCGCCACCGGCGCGCATTCGATGCCGCAGACCTGCTGGAAATAGGTGAACTGCGAGACTTCCATGCCGTCGCACCAGCACTCCCAGCCGAGCCCCCAGGCGCCCAGCGTCGGGCTTTCCCAGTCGTCCTCGACGAAGCGTATGTCGTGCAGCAGCGGATCGACGCCGATTGCTTTCAACGAGCCGAGATAGAGCTCCTGCAGGTTCGGCGGATTGGGCTTCAGGATCACCTGGTATTGGTAATAATGCTGCAGGCGGTTCGGGTTCTCGCCGTAGCGGCCATCCTTCGGGCGGCGCGAGGGCTGCACATAGGCCGCGTTCCAGCGCAGCGGGCCCAGCGCGCGCAAGGTGGTGGCCGGATGGAAGGTGCCGGCGCCGACCTCCATGTCGTAGGGCTGCAGGATGAGGCAACCATAGTCCGCCCAGTAATTGTGCAAGGTCAGGATCAGCCCCTGGAAGGAGCGGCTGGGATGCATATGGGCGGGAATTTCGATGGTCACGGCGGCCTCGGAAAGCGCGGGATGACGCTTCCCTAGTTGCCGGGCCGCCGAGCGTCAAGGCGGGAGGCTCGCGCCCGGCAAGGCGGAAAGCTTTGCGGCGGGCTGGCCCATTGCCGTCGAGCGGCGGCCGCCGTTTGCTCCGTTCCAGCTCAACCACAGAGGTTTCGCTATGTCCGGTCAACTCACCATACGACCCGTCACACGGCAGGATTACGAGCAGTGGCTGCCACTGTGGGACGGCTACAACGCGTTTTACGGACGCTCCGGGCCGACATCGCTTGCCGGCGAGATCACGCAGATGACATGGTCGCGTTTCTTCGATGCCTATGAGCCGGTGCATGCGCTGGTGGCCGAGCAGGGGGGCAAGCTCCTCGGCCTCGTGCACTATCTCTATCATCGCTCGACCACATCGATCGCGCCGAGCTGCTATCTGCAGGACCTCTTCACCACGCAGGCCGCGCGCGGCCACGGCGTCGGCCGGGCGCTGATCGAAGGCGTCTATGAGCGCGCCAGGCAAGCGGGCGCGAACCGCGTCTACTGGCTGACGCATGAGACGAACCACACCGCGATGCAGCTCTACGACAAGATCGGCGAGAAGTCGGGGTTCGTCGTCTATAGAAAAATGTTCTAGTTTCCTCGACACAGGGAAAGGCAGCTGTTTGTCGGCGCAAGATTGTCACCGGTCATTTCCACGACAACCGCTGAGATTGGTTGAAGCCTTCCAACCTCGTCATTTCAGGGCGGAGCAGCTGCGAAGCGACGTCGCAGAGACCGTGGAATCCATTCCGTGACCTGAGCCGCGGAGTGCAGCGGAGCAGAATTCTGCACCGCAGCAGCGCTCAGAAGTCACGGAATGGATCCTCGGGTCTGCGCGCGTCGCTTCGCTCCTTGCTCCGCCCGTGGATGACGACGGGCTGGGCATTTCGGCCCAATCTCCAACGCATGCCGCCTGCCAACGCAAACACAGCCTACGGGTTGAGATTTCTCCGTTCGGGAACTGGCGTTTGCCGGCATTCCAGTAGGGCCGGACCGACCTTAAGCTCCACAGATGCCAAGCTGAAATAAAAACGGGGCCCGTCGAGCCCCGTTTTCTTGAACGCTGGCGAGAGGCTCAGCCTTTCGGCGCGGGCGTCGGCTCCGGCTTCACTTTGGGGGTTTCCTGCGCGGTGTTGGATTCGATCGGCGGCAGGCCCTTGAGCAGCTTCTGCTGCAAAGTGGCGAGCACATCCGGATCGGGCTTCAGGTCGCGTGCTTGCGTCCACTGATAGGTGGCCTCGAGCTTGCGGCCGACGCGCCAGTAGGCATCGCCGAGATGATCGTTGAGGACCGGATCCTCGGGCTTCAGCGAGACGGCGCGCTCCATCTCGCGCACGGCGTCGTCGAAGCGGCCCATGCGGAAATAGGCCCAGCCCAGCGAATCGACGATGTAGCCGTCGTTCGGCCGCAGATCCACGGCCTTCTGGATCATCGCCAGGCCTTCCTTGAGGTTCATGTTCATGTCGACCCAGGAATAGCCGAGATAGTTCATGACCTGCGGCTGGTCGGGCTGCAGCTCCAGCGCCTTGCGGAAATTGGGTTCCGCCTTCGGCCATTCCTTCAGCCGCTCATAGGCGATGCCGCGCTGGTAGAAGATGTTCCAGTTGGCGGCGGTCGGCGTCTTCAGCTGGTCGACAGCCTTGTCGTAGAGACTGGCGGCCGAGCGGAAATCTTCCTTCGAGCCATAGACGCCGCCAAGCGCCAGATAGGCGCGCATGTCGTCCGGGTGCCTTTCGAGATAGGCCTTGAGATGCGAAATCGCCTCATCATGCTTGTCAAGATCGGCAAGGTTGAGGCCGATCTGCAGGTCGGAGAGCTCCTTCAGCGGCGAGGACGCCGGAATGCGGCGGTAGAGCGAGACGGCGCCTTCGCCGTCCTTAAGCTGCTCGGCCACGGCGGCAAGCTGCACAAGGGCTGCGTCGCTGTCCGGCTTCAGCGCCAGGGCATATTGCAGATAGAGCCGCACAAAAGGCTCGCCGCCGCCGCGGTTGAGCGCGGTGGCAAGGTCAAGCAGGATTTCGGATGCGCCGTCGGCCGGACCGGTGACGAGCGGCTCGATCTTGTCGCCCTTGCTGATGCGGTCGCGCAGCGTGGTGATCTCGAGCTTGCCCGGCGCGAAGGCCTCGGCCTGGTTCAACACCGCCAGCGCCTTCGACTTGTCACCCTTGCGGACCAGGAACGAGGCATAGGCCTGCGCATTGCGCATCCAGGTTTCGGGCGCGGAGCCGCCGGCCGCGGTATCGGCCATGGTGGCGGCGTAAAGTTCCTCGGCCTTGTCGTTCAGGCCGGCGGCGTCGGCGATCAGCGCGCGGTGGAATGATTTGAACAGGCCGAACCAGTCCGGACCCTTGAGCTTGTCGATGGAGTCCATGGCCTCGGACGCGTTGCCGGCACCTTCCTTGGCCCAGCCGTCCATGACGCCCGAGAGCAGCCGGTCGAGATCGGATTCCAGCGAGAGCTTCAGCCAGTACTGCGCCTTGGCGTAGTCCTTCTTGTGGAAGGAATCGATGGCCAGAGCCAGGCGCGAGAAGCGCTCGACGTCCGGCACTTCCTTCAGCTTATCGGCATAGACGAGCGATTCCTCGAAGCGGCCTTGCGCGACCAGAGCCAGCATCAGGCTCTGCTGCAATTCCTTGTCGTTCGGCGCAAAGGCCAGCGCCTGCTTGTAATAGGCGATCGCATCGTCGAGATCGTTGTCGCTTTCGGCGATATGAGCCGCGAGATAGGCGCCCGAGAAAGACGTGATCTGCAGCGGTCGGGCCTCTTCCTTGGCCTGGACCGGCAGCACCCAAAGCGCCACACCGGTCAAAAATGCCAGCCTCGTCAGCCAGCGCGCACGTCCTTGCCGCATCGTATCCCTTTCAGCCAGATGCGATCCCGCCCTTGGCGGACCGCCCACAGACTCGCTCTTTTCCGGTCAAAGCATGGCCTTTTTGGGGTCAGGCTTCAATTGCCGGGCGAATCACAATGCAATCATCCGGCTTAAAAAACGATGCCGCGCCAGCGAAAATCCCGCGCGCAGGCCCGGGACGCCCATATGCGGCATCGGATTGCCTACAGATAGGTATCGCTGAATCCGCTGGCGGCAACCGTATCGCACAGGCCGGACCATTCGCAGCCAGAGCACGCCTGGCGCGTCAGGCCGGCGGAAAAAGCCTTGCGCATCCCCGCCAGTTTGTGGGCGTCCAGCACCAACCGGTCTCCGGCCTGGATCGGCCGCCCGAGGAGAGCGCCAACATCGCGCGCCGCCATCCGGTCCCGCTCGGCGGCGCTCTCGCGCAGGCAATGCGGCTCCGGCTCACCGAGCAGCGGGGCGCAGACGTCGTCCGGACCGGCAACGATCACCACCGCCTCGCGCTCACCCAACCGCTTCACCACCTTGTCGTAATTGGCGGTGAAGGCCGGCGAGTAGCCCTTGCCGACATAGGTCAGCAGGCAGAGCAGATGATGGGCGCGCAGCTTGACGGTCATCGCGTCCCGGACGAGCGGTCGCCTTGCTCCGCACGATAGGTGGAAAAGAGCTTCAGCGTCGCCGCCCCCAGCGCCGACTTGAGCAGGCCGCCGACGATGAAAGGCACGAAGCCGAAGGTGATGGCCTTTTCAGCGCCGATCATGACGGCAAGCCAGGCGGTGCCCAGAACCAGGCAAAGCAGGTTGCCGATGAGCATGGCAGCGAAGGCAAGCATGACGCGGTTCCCGTTCCAGCCGCGTTCGGCCAGCCAGCCGACGACAGCGCCGACGACCGGAAAGGCGAAAAGATAGCCGCCGGTCGGGCCAACGAAATGCTGTATGCCAGCGGCGCCGCCCGCAAGAACCGGGAAACCGGCGGCGCCCTCGACGAGCCAGGCGGCGATGGTCAGCGCACCGAAGCGCCAGCCATAAAGCGCGCCGACCAGGGTGACGGCGAAGGTCTGCATGGTGACCGGGACCGGCACCATCGGCACCTCGATATAGGACGACAGCGCCAGGAACAGCGAACCAAGGATCACCGCGCCGATCTGCCAGGCGAGCGAACGGCTGTGCAGCCGCAATGGGCTGAAGGAGGGGTTTTGGGTCGAAATGGCTGCGTTGGTCACGGTGTCTTCCTTGGCTCGTGTGAATTATAGATAATGTTTCGACTTCATCTATTATCGAATCCATATTTTGAAACGAATGGCAAGCGCCTGCCCTCGAATTCGTCATTCCAGGGCGGAGCAAGGAGCGGAGCGACGCGCGCAGACCCTGGAATCCTGTGTGTTGGTTCTGGTGTATGGTTGAAGTGGGAAGGAGACCGAATGAATC
>NZ_JAIUHI010000033.1:0-34096 GCF_020165035.1 Mesorhizobium sp. CA6
CTGTCCGAAAGGACGACCAGGATTCATTCGGTCTCCTTCCCACTTCAACCATACACCAGAACCAACACACAGGATTCTATGGTCTGCGCGCGTCGCTTCGCTCCTTGCTCCGCCCAGGAATGACGACCGGAGGGAGGCTTCGGCCAATCACCCATGTCGCGCTTACCTTTCCTGACAACGGTCCGCCCGGCTTGGCCCACGACCAGACCCGTCTTCCCCTGCTAGAGGGGGCGCAACCAACGCGAGGAGGCTCCCATGCGCAAGCTCATCTCCACCGGTTCGCCCTTCGAGAAAACCGCCGGCTATTCGCGCGCGGTGGTGCAGGGCGACTGGTGCTTCGTGTCGGGAACCACCGGCTATGATTATGCCACCATGACCATGCCCGACACGGTCGAGGCGCAGACGCGCAATTGCCTTGCCACCATCGCCAAGGCGCTCGCCGAAGGCGGGTTCGACATGGCCGACGTGGTGCGCGCGCATTACTACATCACCGACCAGGCCTATGTTGACGTGGTCTTCCCGATCCTCGGCGAGGCATTCGGCGACATCCGCCCGGCGGCGACGATGATCGTGTGCCAGCTCAACAAGCCGGAGATGAAGATCGAGATCGAGGTGACGGCGCTGAGGCGCACGGCATAGGCTGCCGGCACTAGGAAGCGCGCAAAGCAGGGGTCAGCCTATGGTGAAAGTCGAGCGCATCGTCGCCAACATCGCCACATCCGACATTGCCGCGGCCAAGCGCTTTTACCAGGACGTGCTCGGGCTTGATCTGCTCATGGATATGGGTTGGATCGCCACCTACGGGTCCGAGGAACGGATGCAGGTGCAGGTGAGCTTCATGGCGCAAGGCGGATCCGGCACGCCGGTGCCGGACCTGTCGATCGAGGTCGACGATGTGGACGCGGCGCTCGACGCAATGAAGGCCGCCGGCTTCGCCGTCGAATACGGCCCGGCCGACGAGCCCTGGGGCGTGCGGCGCTTCTATGTGCGCGATCCGTTCGGGCGGCTGGTGAATATTCTGTCGCATCGGTAGCTGGGGTTCCTCGCCCCACGAAGTGGGGAGAGGTGGCTCGGCGAAGCTGAGACGGAGAGGGGAGCGCCCTACGAAGGCCCCCTCTCCGTCCGCTTCGCGGACACCTCTCCCCCACCTCCGGCGGGGGCGAGGAACCGAGCTTCGAGACATCCTCTTGCGCCCGGCCCGCTTGGCGTTTAGCAAGGCCGCGGTTTCTCCAAATACTATTGGGACGGTTCTCCATGGCTTCGAAAAATCTCTTCCTGCTCGCCGGCGACGGTATCGGCCCCGAGGCGATGGCCGAGGTGAAGAAGCTGATCAAGGCCATGAACGACAAGCTCGGCAGCGGTTTCGCCACCGATGAGGGCCTGGTCGGCGGCTGCGCCTACGACGCGCATGGCGCGGCGATCTCCGACGCCGACATGGCGAAGGCGATGGCGGCGGATGCCGTGCTGTTCGGCGCCGTGGGCGGGCCTAAATGGGATGCCGTGCCTTACGAGGTGCGCCCCGAGGCTGGGCTCTTGCGCCTGCGCAAGGACATGGAGCTGTTCGCCAATCTCAGGCCCGCGATATGCTATCCGGCCCTGGCCGCTTCCTCCTCGCTCAAGCAGGAGGTGGTCGAGGGCCTCGACATCTTGATCGTGCGCGAGCTCACCGGCGGCGTCTATTTCGGCGAGCCAAAGCAGATCATCGATCTCGGCAACGGCCAGAAGCGCGGCATCGACACCCAGGTCTACGACACGTTCGAGATCGAGCGCATCTCGGGCGTCGCCTTCGAGCTCGCGCGGACGCGTCGGAACCACGTCACCTCGATGGAAAAGCGCAACGTCATGAAGTCGGGCGTCTTGTGGAACGAGGTAGTCTCGCAGACCCACAAGGCGCGCTATTCCGACGTCAAGCTCGACCATATGCTGGCCGATGCCGGCGGCATGCAGCTGGTGCGCTGGCCAAAACAGTTCGACGTCATCGTCACCGACAATCTGTTCGGCGACATGCTCTCCGACATCGCCGCCATGCTCACCGGCTCGATCGGCATGTTGCCGTCGGCCTCGCTCGGCGCGCCGGATGCCAAGACCAAGAAGCGCAAGGCGCTCTACGAGCCGGTGCACGGCTCGGCGCCCGACATCGCCGGCAAGGGCATCGCAAACCCGATCGCCATGATCGCCTCCTTCGCCATGTGCCTGCGCTATTCCTTCGGCATGGTGGCCGAGGCCGACAGACTGGAAGCGGCCATCGCCGCCGTGCTGGACGACGGCCTGCGCACCAAGGACATTCTTTCCCCGGGCATGAAGGAAGTCGGCACCACCGAGATGGGCGACGCCATCATCGCCAAGTTCCTGGGATGATCGTATGACCGTCGACATTCGCTGGGCTAGGGTCGACATTGCGCACCCCACGCGTTCGTCATTCTATGGCGGAGCAAGGAGCGAAGCGACGCAGCGCAGACCATAGAATCCATTCCGTGACCTGTGAGCGTCGCAGCGGTTCAGAACGGCTCCCTGTTCTGCGTCGTCCCTATTCTTCGCGCGAGGTCACGGCATGGATCCTCGGGTCTGCGCGTCCGCTTCGCTCCCGCTCCGCCCGTGGATGACGAAGTTCGGACGCTCGGCCAATCTCGAAGGTTGCGATTTGCCACCGAAAGAGAACGCCGGCGCTCGCTGCGGGTCGGCTTCTAACTTTCGTCGCGACCCTAGGCTGGTCGCTTCTTCGGCTTCTTGCGCTTTGCCGGCTGGTCGGATTTCGGCCCATCGAACTTTGGCTTGTCGAATTTCGCCTTGCCGGGTTTCTTCGCCCAGGTGTCCAGCGCCGCAGCACGCTGTCGTTCGCCCGGCGCCCGCTTCTCGAATCCGGGCGCGCCCTGGTCGAAAGACCGCTTGCCGCGGTGCGGCTTTTTCTCCGGCCTCTGTGGCTGGTAGCCGGCGCGCGACAGGTCCGGCGTGCCGTCGATCCGCCTGACCGCGATGCTGCCTTGCAGCTTGCGGTCGGGGCCGATCGCGGCGACGAACCGGTCGGCCCAGTCTGCGACGATCTGCACGAAGGTTTCCTCCGGCTGCATCTTGATGGCGCCGATCTCGCGCTTGGACATGCCGGCGGTGCGGCACAGCATCGGGATCAGCCAACGCGGCTCGGCATTCTGCCGGCGGCCAACCGAGAGCGAGAACCAGACGCTATCGCCGAAATCGTCGCGGCGGCCCGATGTTTCTTCCCCGCGGCCGGATGTCTCTTCCCGGCGTGCGAACTTCTCCTTTGATGGCGCGAAGGGCGCGACATCGATCAGGTCCTCAGGCGCCGAGCGGCTTGCACGGCAAAGCCGCACGAAGGCGGCGGCCACCAGCTCGGCGCCGTGCCGTTCCAGGAGCGCCGCGGCGAAGTCGCGCTCTTCCTCCTTCACCGGCTCGCCGAAGGAAGGATCGGCCAGGATGCGCTCGTCGTCGCGCCGCAGCACCTCGTCGGCTGAGGGAGGGCTCGCCCAGGCCGCGGTCAGGCCGGCATTGGCGAGCAGCCGCTCGGTGCGCCGGCGCGCATTGCCCGGCACGATCAGCGCGCTGACGCCCTTACGGCCGGCGCGTCCGGTGCGGCCGCTGCGATGCAGCAGCGTCTCCGGATTGCTCGGCAGGTCGGCGTGGATGACGAGATCGAGATTGGGCAGGTCGATGCCGCGCGCGGCGACGTCCGTGGCGATGCAGACCTTGGCGCGGCCGTCGCGCATTGCCTGCAGGGCGTGGCTGCGCTCGTTCTGGCTGAGCTCGCCGGAGAGCGCCACCACCGCAAAATTGCGGTTGTTGAAACGCGCTGTGAGATGGTTGACGGCGGCGCGGGTGTTGCAGAACACCATCGCATTGCCCGCCTCGTAATAGCGCAGCACGTTGATGATGGCGTTCTCGCGATCGGCGGGCGCGACCGAAAGCGCCCGGTACTCGATATCGAGATGCTGCTTTTCCCCGCCGCCGGCCGAGATGCGCACGGCGTCGCGCTGGTAACTCTTCGCCAGCGTGGCGATGGAGCGCGGCACGGTGGCGGAAAACATCAGCGTGCGGCGCCCGGCGGGCGCGGCGTCGAGGATGAATTCCAGGTCCTCGCGGAAGCCGAGATCGAGCATCTCGTCGGCCTCGTCGAGCACCACCGCTTTCAGCGCCGACATGTCGAGCGCGCCGCGCGTGATGTGGTCGCGCAGCCGGCCCGGCGTGCCGACGATGATGTGAGCGCCGCGCTCCAGCGCGCGCCGCTCGGTGCGCATGTCCATGCCGCCGACGCAGGAGGCGATCTCAGCGCCGGTCAGCTCGTAAAGCCATTCCAGCTCGCGCCGCACCTGCAGCGCCAGCTCGCGCGTCGGCGCCACGACCAGGCCCAACGGCGCTCCGGCGTCGCCGAAGCGCTCGGCGCCACTGAGCAGGGTCGGCGCCACGGCAAGACCGAAGGCGACGGTCTTGCCGGAGCCGGTCTGCGCCGACACCAGCGCGTCGGCCTCGCCGAGCTCAGGCCCAAGCACCGCCTTCTGCACCGGCGTCAGCGCCGAATAACCGCGCTTTTCCAGCGCCTGAGCCAGCGCAGGAACAATCGTTTCGAAACTGGACATTTTCTTCTTTCGGAATTCGGGGTTCTGCGCTCGCCATTGGAGCACAAGGCCGGCACTGCGTCAGCCAAACGAAATTTGGGCCGTTCGTACTTGCTACAGCCGCCGTTGTACAGAGCAGACGGCACCGCCTTTCCCTTCTCCCCTTGTGGGAGAAGGTGGCCGCGAAGCGGCCGGATGAAGGGTGTTCCAGGGAAAGCCAACGCCTCACTCTGCTGGAACACCCCTCATCCGTCTCGGCGCTACGCGCCGATCCACCTTCTCCCACAAGGGGAGAAGGAGAGGCGCTACGCCAATTGACTCTTCTGCCAAACTGCGTAAAAGCCCGCGTCGAACGGGATGGTTTTCCGATGCGCGGCCTTTCGATGGCTCTTCTTGCATTCGACTCCCCCAGCCACAATGTAACGCATTGGGCTGGGGGCTTAGACGCGTCCGTCCGTTCCAGCAAAACTACGGCCAAAACCACCACCAAAACGGTGTGATTCCCTTGGCCTAACCACCCTCTCCCGGGTACGGCCCGGGGGGCGAAACCCGCATGAGGCCGGCGGGTTTTCTCCAATAACCAAGCGGAGAGGGACAGGAGATACCAGATGAGTTTCAAGGTTGCGGTAGTCGGCGCCACGGGCAATGTGGGCCGCGAAATGCTCAACATTCTGGACGAGCGCGGCTTCCCGGTGAGCGAGGTGGTGGCGCTGGCGTCGCGGCGCAGCCAGGGCACCGAAGTGTCCTTCGGCGACCGCACGCTGAAGGTCAAGGCGCTTGATCAATACGATTTTTCCGACACCGACATCTGCGTGATGTCGGCGGGCGGCAACGTGTCGAAGGAATGGTCGCCGAAGATCGGCAAGCAGGGCTGCGTCGTCATCGATAATTCGTCGGCCTTCCGCTACGATCAGGACGTGCCGCTGATCGTGCCGGAAGTGAACCCGGACGCGATTTCGCTGTTCACGCGCAAGAACATCATCGCCAATCCGAACTGCTCTACGGCGCAGCTGGTCGTGGCGCTGAAGCCGCTGCATGACGTCGCCACCATCAAGCGCGTCGTCGTCGCCACCTACCAGTCGGTGTCGGGCGCCGGCAAGGAAGGCATGGACGAGCTGTTCACACAGACCCGCGCCGTGTTCGTCGCCGACCAGGTCGACGTCAAGAAGTTCACCAAGCGCATCGCCTTCAACGTCATCCCGCATATCGACGTCTTCCTCGACGACGGCTTCACCAAGGAAGAGTGGAAGATGGTGGCCGAGACCAAGAAGATGCTCGACCCCAAGATCAAGCTGACGGCGACCTGCGTGCGCGTGCCGGTGTTCATCGGCCATTCGGAAGCGGTCAACATCGAGTTCGAGAAGCCGATCACGGCGGATGAGGCGCGCGAGATCCTGCGCGAGGCGCCCGGATGCCAGGTGCTGGATAAGCGCGAGAACGGCGGCTATATCACGCCGCTGGAATCGGCCGGCGAGGACGCCACCTTCGTCTCGCGCATCCGCGAGGATTCGACCGTCGACAACGGCCTGTCGATGTGGGTGGTCTCCGACAATCTGCGCAAGGGTGCGGCGTTGAACGCCGTCCAGATCGCGGAGCTCCTGGTCGAGCGCGGCCTGATCCAGCCAAAGAAGAAGGCGGCCTGACGGCAGTTTGTTTTCGCTCACGGGCCGCACCGCCGCTGCCGCGGCTGGCCCTGCGCGGGCGCGCCGGACGACCGGCGGCCTGCGGTCGCAGGCTCGGCCTTCGGGCGTTTGTTTTCGCTCACGGGCCGTATCGCCGCTGCCGCGGCTGGCCCTGCGCGGGCGCGCCGGACGACCGGCGGCCCGCAGTCGCAGGCTCGGCCTTCGGCCGTGGCGGTTCTTCCTTCTCCCCTTGTGGGAGAAGGTGTCGCCGAAGGCGACGGATGAGGGGTGTTCCAGGGAACGCTGACGTCTCACTCCGCTGGAACACCCCTCATCCGTCTCGGCGCTGTCGCGCCGATCCACCTTCTCCCACAAGGGGAAAAGGGAACGCTCGCACTTTTCGGGTCAGCTGAGCTCATGATCGGTCCGGCTTCCAATATCCTCCTGCGTCCGGCCATCGCTTCCGACGCGGCCGCCATCGCCAAGCTGATGCGCGCGTCGGTCAATGCCTTCGACTGGATGCCGGTGTTGCACACGCCGGAGGAGGACCTGTCCTTCATCCGCGATATCCTGCTGCCCGAGCAGCAAGTGGCGGTCGCCGAGACCGCCGAATGCATCGTCGGCTTCATCGCCGCCAAGGGCGAATGGGTCGAGCAGCTCTATCTTGATCCGGCCTGGACTGGACAAGGCATCGGCAGCCGGCTGCTTGCTCAAGCCACCGCCGGCATACCTGTAGTCAAGCTTCATTGCTTCCAGGCCAATACCGGCGCGCGCCGCTTCTACGAACGCCACGGTTTTCGCGCCGAGGCCCTCGGCGACGGCTCGGCCAATGAGGAAAGCTTGCCGGATATTCTTTATGTCCTCAGGCGCTGAGCTCAGGCCCATTTTCGGCCGCCAGGCCGCGCAATATCGCCAGCGCTTCCTCCGCCCGCTCCGCCGGCACGAACAGATGGTCGTGATAGAAGGCCGACACCGGATTGACGCCCATGCCTGCCGCCGCGAGCCGCGTGGTGATGGCGGCGAGGAAGCCGACGGCTTCCAGCGAGGAGTGGATGTCGAGCGTGATCATCCGGCTGCGGAACGTGCCGGCAAGGCCGGCTGCTTTCGCTGCGTCTTCCGCGACGATCAGCGTCAAACCTTCGTGCTCGCGGAATTGCATGACGGGATCGAGCCCATCCGGCATGGCCGCGTCCGGCGCCAGCGTAGCGAAGACGTAGGTTCCGGCGAGCAGTTGCGGCGTCATCGAAGCCAACAGCCTGCCCAGGTCGGTCTCGCCGGTCATCGTGCCACCTTCCGTTCCACGCACTGAACCACGCTTTTGAAAAAAGCGCACCCCGACCCGTAGGATCGCCGCGTGGTTCTCCGTCCTTGGTTCGAAGCTGGCAGAAAGCCGGCCCTTGAACCATCAGGAGGAACACCCATGAGCATTTCCGAAGCCGTGCCTGTCTCGAACGGCGCCTTGTGGACCGGGCGCGTGCTAAGCGCCGTCGTCATCCTGTTCATGATTTTCGACGGCGTCATCAAGCTGCCGCCGCTGGATGTTGTCACCCGGACGATGACCGAACTCGGCTGGCCGGCCGACGCCAATGTCGCGCGCATGCTGGGTGTCATCGGGCTGATCTCGACTGCGCTCTACGCATGGCCACGTACATCGGTGCTCGGCGCCATCCTGCTCACCGCCTATATGGGCGGCGCGATTTCGACGCATGTGCGGATCGGCAACCCGCTGTTCTCGCATACCTTGTTCGGCGTCTATCTCGGCATAATCCTGTGGGGCGGGCTCTACCTGCGCGACCAAAGGGTGCGGGCGCTGATCCCGTTCTCGCGATAGAGGAGCAAAAGAAATGTTTGCCACCATCCTCATCATCCTGGTCGTCATCGTCGCCGCGGTGCTGACCTATGCCGCGACCCGGCCGAACGATTTCGTCGTCACGCGTTCGGCCAGCATCAAGGCGCCGGCCGAGACGATCTTCCCGCTGATCAACGATTTCCGGCGCTGGCCCGAATGGTCGCCCTTCGAAAAACTCGACCCCGGCATGAAGCGCACGCTGTCGGGCGCCGAAAGCGGCAAAGGCGCGGCCTATGCCTGGGAAGGCAACTCCAAGGCCGGCAAGGGCCGCATGGAGATCACAAATTCGGTGCCGTCATCGCTGGTGTCGCTCAAGCTCGACTTCGAAAAGCCGTTCAAGGCCAACAACAGCGTCGACTTCACGCTTTCGCCGTCCGGCGAGGGCACGACCGTCACCTGGGCGATGCGCGGGGCAAGGCCCTTCATCGCCAAGCTGATGAGCCTGTTCATGAATTTCGACACGCTCATCGGCAAGGATTTCGAGGCCGGGCTCGGCAATCTGAAGCGCCTTACGGAGCGCTGAAAACCATGAAGTTTCAACGAGTTGGCGTTCAGTGCTGCAAATCCGGCCGGGGCCTAGCCGGCCAATCTTCATCATTGCCGGGATCAATTTAGCTGTTTGTGAGTTTAGGGCATGGCGGCGAGGACGGCGCTTGAGAGAGGAACAGCAATGAAGAAAGCAATTACCATCCTGGTGCTGACGGTGGCCCTTGGCGCCTGCTCGCAAACGGAAAAGGGTGCTGCGATCGGTGGCCTGGGCGGTGCGGCGGTCGGTGCCGCAGTGGCGGGCGACCCTGTGCAGGGCGCGGTCGTGGGCGGCGCGGTCGGCGCAGTGGCCGGCGCGCTGATCGGCCATGCCAGCGAAGCCGGCCAGTGCCGCTATCGCGACCGTTACGGGCGTGTCTATGTGGCGCGCTGCCCGTCCGGCTATTGAGATATCGGACCGAAATCGAACAAAGAAAAACGGCGGGCCGATACCCGCCGTTTTCATAAGCGACGAAGAACCGTGATTACTCGGCGCTGGCCGCCTCAGCCTCGGCCGGTGCGGCGCTCGCCGCGGCAGCCGCCGCAGCGGCGTCTTCCTGGGCCTTCTTCAGCAAGGCAGCGCGTTCCTGCGCCTTCTTGCCGGGCAGAGCCTTGTTCGGGTTCGAGCGGGCCTCGCGCTTGGCAATACCGGCCTCGTCGAGGAAGCGCAGCACGCGGTCGGTCGGCTGGGCGCCATGCGACAGCCAGTGCTTGACGCGGTCGGCGTCGACCTTGACGCGCTCGCCGTCCTTCGGCAGCAGCGGGTTCCACGAGCCGAGCGACTCGATGAAACGGCCGTCGCGCGGCGAACGGGCGTCGGCGACGACGACGTGGTAGTAAGGACGCTTCTTTGAGCCCGCACGGGCCAGTCTGATCTTCAGTGCCATTTCTTTGTCTCCTAAAAGCTCTGATTTCGTTGATGAGTTTTCAGCTGGGTTCAGCCGGTTTTCGTCACGCCGTTGGCAGCGGCGATCTGTTCGTGGTGCCGGATCACTTCGCGGACGACGAAGTTGAGGAATTTCTCCGCGAAATCCGGGTCGAGATGCGCATCCTTCGCCAGCTGGCGAAGACGGGCGATCTGCTGCTGCTCGCGCGCCGGGTCGGCGGGCGGCAGGCCATGCTCGGCCTTCAGAACGCCGACCGCCTTGGTGCAGCGGAAGCGTTCGGCCAGCATATGGATGAGGGCGGCGTCGATATTGTCGATCGAAGCGCGGTAGCCGGCCAGGATGGCGCGTGCATCGGCCATGTCTTTCTCCTCGTTCATCGCCCCTTCACTTCTTCTTGCCCAAACCGGGCAGCCCGCCGCCCAGGCCCGGCAGACCCGGAAGCTTCATGCCGCCAGGCAGGCCCGGCAGTCCGCCGCCACCGGGAAGCCCGCCCGGCAGGCCCTTGCCGAGGCCGGCGGCCTGCGCCTGCTTCTGCAGGGCTTCGAGCTGCTTGGGATCCATCTTTGACAGGTCGGGCATGCCGCCGCCGGGCATCATGCCGCCCAGCCCCATTTTCGAGGCGAGGCCGCCCATCATGCCGCGCATGAGGCCGCCGCCTTTGCCCTTGCCGCCCATCGCCTTCATCATGTCGGCCATGCCGCGATGCATCTTCAAGAGCTTGTTGATCTCGGCCGCGTCGGTGCCGGAACCGGCGGCGATGCGCTTCTTGCGCGAGTGCTTGAGGATATCGGGGTTGGCGCGCTCGGCCTTGGTCATCGAGGAGATGATGGCGAGCTGGCGGCCGAACATCTTGTCGTCGAGGCCGGCTGCGGCCAGCTGGTCCTTCATCTTGCCCATGCCGGGCATCATGCCCATGATGCCGCCCATGCCGCCCATTTTCGACATCTGCTGAAGCTGCTGGGCAAGGTCGTTCAGGTCGAACTTGCCCGACTGCATCTTTTTCGCCATCGCCGCCGCCTGCTCGGCGTCGATGGTTTCGGCGGCCTTCTCGACGAGCGAGACGATGTCGCCCATGCCGAGGATGCGGTCGGCGATGCGCTTGGGGTGGAATTCCTCCAGCCCGTCCATCTTTTCGCCGGTGCCGATGAGCTTGATCGGCTTGCCGGTGACGGCGCGCATCGACAGCGCCGCGCCGCCGCGGCCGTCACCGTCCATGCGGGTCAGCACCAGGCCGGTGATGCCGACGCGCTCGTCGAAGCTTTTCGCCAGATTGACGGCGTCCTGGCCTGTGAGCGAGTCGGCGACCAGCAGGATCTCGTGCGGGCTCGACACCTTCTTGATGTCGGCCATCTCGACCATCAGCGGCTCGTCGATATGGGTGCGGCCGGCGGTGTCGAGGAGGACGACGTCATGGCCGCCGAGCCTGGCGGCCTGCACGGCGCGCTTGGCGATATCGACCGGGCTCTGGCCGGCGATGATCGGCAGTGTCGCGACCTTGGTCTGCTCGCCGAGCTGGCGCAGCTGCTCCTGCGCGGCGGGCCGCCGCGTGTCGAGCGAGGCCATCAGGACCTTCTTGTTCTGCCGCTCGGTCAGCCGCTTGGCGATCTTGGCCGAGGTCGTCGTCTTGCCGGAACCCTGCAGGCCGACCATCATGACGACCACAGGCGCCGGCGCGTTGAGGTCGACGGCTACGCCCTCGGCGCCGAGCATCTCGACCAGCTCGTCATGGACGATCTTGACGACCATCTGTCCGGGCTTGATCGACTTCAGCACGGCGGCGCCGACCGCCTTCTCGCGCACCTTGTCGGTGAAGGAGCGAACCACTTCCAGCGCGACGTCGGCCTCGAGCAGCGCACGGCGCACCTCGCGCAAAGCCGCCGAGACGTCCGCCTCGGAGAGCGCGCCGCGGCCGGTCAGGCCGTTCAGGATGGAGCCAAGACGCTCCTGGAGGGATTCAAACATCTGCGGTCCTTGATCTCGGTGGGGTTCGACCGAGAGGTAGTGCGTTCGCGCCGGGTCGCCAAGCAAAAGCGCAAAGCCAAAAAGCACCCGGGGGCGCATCGCGCTGCCGGGTGTTGGCCTCCAGGATCTCTTTACAGCACCCGCCTCAAAGAGGTTTCGGCGTCCTGGTCGGCTTTCGCGAAAGAAAACTCGTCGCGGAATTCAGCGGCTCTAGACAGGAAATCGGCCGCGGAGTCAAGGCCAACGCATGTCGCGCAAAAGTGCGCAGCGGTTTTGCGGCAACGACATGCGTCAAAAAATATCCCGGAATCCGGGCCAAAACGCCGCCATTTGGGGCGTCTCACAGCGGACTTTGCCGGGTCGCCCCAACCCGCAGCGGCGAGCGCCGGTGCAAAAGCAGCAGCATCGTCAGAAGCGTGCTGACGACGCCGATCGCCGCGATGAGAACGGCGTCCAGATTGGTCCAGCCGGAGCCTTCGAGAGGCTTGGCATTGAGCAGCGCGAAGGAATTGTAGGCCTCCTGGTGCGAGATCAGCAGGAAGCCGGTCAGGTTATTGCCGAGATGGGCGCCGAAGCCGGCGCCGAGATTGCCGGTGACATAGACCAGGAGCGTGAGCAGCAGGGCGAATGTGCCGATCGAGATGAAGACACTGGCATTGATGGCCAGCGTCGAGGCCGTATTCCAGTGCAGCGACGTGAACAGCAGGCCCGGCAGCACCGCCCAGACCAGAGGACTCCTGAAGCGACGAGCGAGGGCGCGCAGCAGATAGCCGCGAAACAGCATTTCCTCCGACGAGGTCTGCAGGAATGCGAGCAGCGCGATCGGCGCCAGGAAAAGCAGCCAGGACGACAGGGTGATCGGTCCGCGGGCGATCTCCGGCTGCAGCCAATAGAGCAGCACCTCGGAAAATAGCGAGGTGATCAGCACCGCGACCAGGCCCTTCAGGAAATCGCCGCCAGCGATGCGGCGGGTGACGCCAAAGAGAGCCGACAGCGGCTCGCCATGCACCAAACGCATCGCCACCCACAGGCCGATCCAGATGCCGGCAAAGGAGCTCAGCGCGCTGAGGATGCCGACGGGCGATGCCAGGAAGTCCTGCATGTACTGCCCGGTCGAGGGGCCGGGCAGGCGCCAGACGATGTAGACATAGGTGCCGGCAAACAGCACGACGGCCGTCGTCGCCATCCAGAAGGCAATGACGATTGCCGTGCCGAAGAACAGCCGCAGCAAATTGGTCTTTTCGTTCGGCGAGCGGCGATAGCGCTCGAAGGCGGCATTTTCGATCGTCACGCGGCTCCCCTGCCGAAGGCTTTCGGCTGTATTGTGTAGGAGGTCGGTGGTTACCGCGCGATTACCTTGCTTTGAGCCGGGACTGACTGGATCGCGTTGAGGGCACGAACATCGAATTCGTACCACGGAACACTAACGCGCGATCACGAAGGTAGGAGATTAGCTGGAACGCCATCTCGTCGTCATCCACGGGCGGAGCAAGGAGCGAAGCGACGCGGCGCAGACTCGAGGATCCATTCCGTTACTTCCGAGCGTTGCCACAGTGCAGAATTCTGCCCCGCTGCGCTCTTCGGCCGGGGTCACGGAATGGATCCTCGGGTCTACGCGTCCGCTTCGCTTCCGCTCCGCCCGTGGATGACGAAGTTCGGACGCTTCGGCCAATCCCAAACGTGTGCATTGAACGCAGGCAAGCCTGAGCCGTCAGCACGGAAAAGAAACGGCCGCCATCGCCGGCGGCCGCTCGTTTGACGACGATCAAGCCCGATCAGCGCATCACATAGACGATGCGCCGCGTGCCGGGGTCGACCAGCGCCGGCTGGTTGTTCACATAGACATAGCGATACCGGTAATCGGGGATCTCGCGCAGCTCGACCGTGTCGGGCAGCGTGGCTCCGGTCACCACCTCGCCCTCGAGATAGACCGGATCGACCCGGTGCGTGGTGACATAGGTGCCGACCTCGGCCGGCGGTCTGCTGATCGATTCGATGGCGTCGTCGCCGGGAACGATGGCGCCGGTGTAGCTGTCCGTGGTGTAGATGTTATCGGTCGGCGGCGACACGACGGCGATGCCGGCATTGGCCGGCCGGCGTGTCAGCACGACGCGGCTGCCGCCGAAATCGCCCGTCACATAGTCGGAATAGACCCAGCCATTGCCGCCCGCTTCGGCAATCGTGCACCATTTGCTGTTCGCGATGCAGCCGGTGAGCGTTGCCGACTGGCCGGCGGCCAGCACGCCAATCACGGGATATTGCGGGCCGGGGCCGGCGCGCACATTGAGATCGGCCACCGCCGAGACGGCGGTGTCGGCCAAGGCCGCGCCCGACATGGCGAACAGCGCGCCGGCAAGCGCCGGAAACAGTACGCGTTTCATGGTTTCACTCCATTTTTCCACGCTCCCTCGCGGTCGGAAACGAAACCAAAGCTTATGCGTTCCGGCTAAAGCGCCTTTCGGCCGCTCACGAATTGTTCCATGATTTCTCGGGTTTCCGGTCAAAAGGGCGTGAGCTCTTTAGCCGTGGCACGTCCCGCCGGACCGGCGCCAATGATCACGACATCAACGTCTTTCATGAGGCAGGCCCGCCACACCTGATGGCCGATCGCAGGCTATTGCCCTTCTTTCGCCAGTGTCAGGTTTTACGTCCCCCGCGAGGACGGTGACAACCGGGCGTTTCGCTGGCAAATTCGCAATCGGGACGTGATTCAAGGCAACCAGGAGAAGGACATGGCATTTTTTGCCAAAAGAAGAATTTTCGCGGCCGCCGCGGCGGTGGTGGCGATGCTGGGGCTGGCGACAGGCGCCGAAGCCGCGGCCAGCTGCGGCAAGAACGGCGCCGGATTCGACGCCTGGAAGCAGGACTTTGCCGCCGAGGCCAAGGCCAACGGCGTCGGCCAAAGGGGGCTTTCGGCGCTGGAGGGGGCGACCTACGCGACAAGGACGATTTCGGCCGATCGCGCCATCCACAAGGCTTTCAGCGGCTCGGTGGAGGCTTTCATGAAACGCCGCGGGGCGTCCGCGATCATCTCGAGAGGCCGCGCGCTGAAGAAGGCCAACGCGGCGATGTTCGCCGATATCGAGCGGACCTATGGCGTGCCGCCGGGCGTGCTGCTCGCCATCTGGGGCATGGAAACCGGCTTCGGCGCCTCGATGGGCAATCAGAACACGGTGTCGGCCATCCTGACGCTCGCCTATGACTGCCGCCGCCCGGACTATTTCACCCCGCACGCCATCGCGGCGCTGAAGCTGGTCGATCGCGGCGCGCTGAGCGCCTCCTCGGTTGGCGCCATGCATGGCGAGATCGGCCACACCCAGTTCCTGCCCGGAAACGTGCTGAAATATGGCGTCGGCAGCGGAAACCTGCGCGACCGCAATACGGCGCTGGCTTCTACCGCCAACTATCTCAAGGCGCATGGCTGGCAGGCCGGCGCGAGCTACGAGGCCAATATGGGCGCGATCGCGGGCTGGAACTCGGCCAGCGTCTACCAGCAGGCCATCGCCCGTATCGCCGAGGCGATTGACGCGGATTGATAATTCATCCCTGGTGCAGCAGTTCGGCGTCTGATCGCTGAACTGCTGTAGAGCGTTTCACGGAAACCGCTCCATCTCTTTGTGCGCAATTCCGCCGCTGTGAACTTTTACTGGAGTTGCTTAGCTTTCGGCCTGTCTTTTCCCGATTTCATCCAAGGCTCGCAGCCTTTGCTTGTCATCTGGGATACGGGAAGCCTGCGAGCGCATGGCCCCCCAGAAGGCACGCCAGGTATCACTGTGGACGTTGAGTTGCGGATCGTATGTGCTGCTGAACCTGGCGGCCTGCGCGGGCGAAGGCAGGCGAACGTCCACCGCGAGCAAAAAGAGTTCCTCACCCCGCAATTCAGGCAGTTTCGACATCAATGCCCGCATTTCCGCGTCAAGCAGAGTAAGTCCGGCCATTCTGGCGTAGGAGACCAAGCGACGACCGTTCGATGGGTCATGCGAGGCCATGATGCTGGCGAACAATTTCTGGCGGTGCTCCCTGAATGGCGTGGCGACGTACATCGTTGCGGTCAGAAGCCCGTCATATTGCCATTGCTCCAAGTCGGACGTGTTTTGGAAAGCGTCGATGGCTCGCTGTCCGAGATCAGCGGAACTAAAAAGGAATGCCCGGCACCTGCATGTCGCAGGCGTCGTGAGAATTCGAATGATCTCATCGTTCAGAAGGTTACGCTGTCGCACGTTCAGCTTGTCGGCGAATTTGTCCAGCCTGGGCAGTCGACCGCCGGCAATGTCACTTTTGATTTTGAAGATGGCATAGGCGGCCGCCTTGACCATGTTGTCATCGAGATAGTTCTTCCGGTCGAGAAGGGCGACGATGTTAAGGGCGGCGCTGAGGTCGCCGCGAGACGCGAGCGCGAACGCCTGTTCAGCCAAAACTGCCGGGTGGGCGGTCTTTGGCTTAGGGGGAAGGGACGGGTCGAAGCGATAGATCGCTGCCGCCATGGCCTGCGGTGTCAGGTCAACGTCGCCATAGTTGACCACTTCGAAAGGTCCCGAGCGCGTTTCCCAGATCGTTTGCGCCTGGTCGAACGAGCCCATGCCCATCCTGAACAGCGGAAGATAGGCCGGCACACGCGCGGAGTTTCGGCGCCATTGCAGGACTTCAGTCTCCCGGCCGTTGTCGGCGACGACCGCCGTGAGTTTGCCTGGCTGGCTTGGGCCCCAGTGATAGTCGGCCGGATGAAGAATGCGCAGCCCATCCGGAACGGCCGGGAGCATCGTTTGCTTGAAACATTCGTCGGTCCGGCCGACAGCCCGCAATTGTGCGGATCGTGCCATGTCTTCATCGGTACACTCTGGGCCGCTGGCAAGCGTCGTCTGCCGAACGGAACTGATCGGGTTGGCGGGATTGTTGTCCTTGTGCGCGATCTCCACCAACTGATCGACGACGCCCTCCGAAACGAAGGTGCGGCTGGTGTTGAGAAAATCGTCGACGACCAGGGTTTTGATCTTCGCCAGGTCCGGGTCGATCGCCGGGGACGTCACCTTGGCCGCTTCAAGGGTTAGGTAGCCGCGCATCGCCACCGAAACCAAGGCCCAGCCCACGAAGAACACGAGAGGTGCCCATTGATAGCCGGGTTTACCGCTACGCGTTCCGCGCCAGAAAACAAATGCCGCTGCCAGCAAGGGCAATATGACACTGACGAGCTCGCCGACGCCGCCGAGGAAACCCATCGTGATCACGGTGATTGCAGCGCCGGTATATGCACCGACCCAGCAAGCGCCCGCGACGATGATAATGCCGATCAGGAGCTGCGCAGCCTTCGGCATGGTGGGTTAGGCCTCCTTTGTCAGTTCACGATTTACCAGCCGCCGGTTGCGGCCGAATTAATCGCGCCGACTAATGGAGCGTTTACACAAGGCGGCCTTGCGCGTCGGGCTTTTTTGTTGGCGAAGCCGGGCAAGCGGGAATCTCCCCCTTGAGGGTGAGATGGCCGGCAGGCCAGAGAGAGTCGCCTCGCACAAAGCGCCAACGCTTTTCGCGACGAGAGACGACGCCGGGGGCCCATCCGCGGCGACCTCCTCTGTCGCCTTCGGCGACATCTCCCCTCAAGGGGGAGATCATCAGCTTCAGCCTTTGCGGTTCCTTGCCGCGAGCGTCCTGAGGCGCAGCCCGTTGAGCCGGATGAAGCCCTCGGCATCCTTCTGGTCGTAGGCGCCGCGGTCGTCCTCAAAGGTGACCAGCGCATCCGAGTAGAGCGTTTTCTTCGACTTGCGGCCGGTGACGATGACATTGCCCTTGTAGAGCTTCAGCCGCACCGTGCCTTCGACGTCTTCCTGGCTCTTGTCGATCATCGCCTGCAGCATCACGCGCTCGGGCGAGAACCAGAAGCCGTTATAGATGAGCTCGGCGTAGCGCGGCATGAACTCGTCCTTGAGGTGCGCGGCGCCGCGGTCGAGCGTGATCGATTCGATCGCGCGGTGGGCGGCGATCAGGATGGTGCCGCCGGGCGTCTCGTAGACGCCGCGCGACTTCATGCCGACGAAGCGGTTCTCGACCAGATCGAGCCGGCCGATGCCGTTGTCGCGGCCGAGGTCGTTGAGCGCCGCCAGCATGGTGGCCGGTGACAGTTTCTTGCCGTTGAGCGCGATAGGATCGCCCTTGAGGAACTCGATCTCGATCTCGGTGACGACATCGGGCGCATCCATCGGCGAGACGGTGCGCTGATGGACGAATTCCGGCGGCTCGCTCCACGGATCCTCCAGCACCTTGCCTTCGGAGGAGGAGTGCAGGAGGTTGGCGTCGACCGAGAAGGGCGCGTCGCCGCGCTTGTCCTTCGGCACCGGGATTTGATGCTGCTCGGCGAAGTTGAGAAGGTCGGTGCGCGACTTGAACGACCAGTCGCGCCACGGCGCGATGACCTTGATGTCGGGGTTCAGAGCATAGGCCGAAAGCTCGAAGCGGACCTGGTCGTTGCCCTTGCCGGTGGCGCCATGGGCAATGGCGTCGGCGCCGGTTTCCTTGGCGATCTCGACCAGATGCTTGGAGATCAGCGGCCGGGCGATCGAGGTGCCGAGCAGGTAGGTGCCTTCATAGACGGCGTTGGCGCGGAACATCGGGAAGACGAAGTCGGCGACGAATTCCTCGCGCACGTCGACGATGCGGATGTCCTTGATGCCCATCATCTCGGCCTTGCGGCGCGCCGGCTCGAGCTCACCACCCTGGCCGAGATCGGCGGTGAAGGTGACGACTTCGGCGCCGAGCTCGGTCTGCAGCCATTTCAGGATGATGGAGGTGTCGAGGCCGCCGGAATAGGCGAGCACGACTTTCTTGATGTTCTTGGTCTTGGGCATTTTTGGCGGTTCCGCGGGAAAATAGCTTCGCGGGCGAGGTATCACGGCCTTTCCGGGCGGCGCAAGAGACGAAGGTGAGCAGGATGCCCCAATCGCCGCGGCTGGCGCGACTGGGGCAGCCGCGTTATAAACTCGCAAACCATCACGACACCGGGCCTTCCATGTCCTTCATTCCCGACACTTCGACGCTCATCCAGTTCGCCATCGCCACCATCATCCTGGCGATCACGCCTGGGCCGGACATGACGCTGTTCGTGTCGCGCACGCTGAGCCAGGGCCGCGCCACCGGCTTCGCCTCCATGGCCGGCGCGCTCTGCGGCACACTGATCCACACCACGCTGGTGGTGGTAGGCATCTCGGCGCTGATCGTCGCTTCGCCGATGGCCTTTTTCGTCTTGAAGATTTTTGGCGCCGGCTATCTGGTGTTCCTGGCTTTTCAAGCGGTGACGAAAGGCTCGGCCTTTTCGCCGGAGAAGAGGACGGGACCGCAGGTTTCGCTGTTCCGCAGCTGGGCGGCCGGGCTCGGCGTCAACCTGCTCAACCCGAAGATCATCCTGTTCTTCATGACTTTCCTGCCGCAATTCGTCTCCGCGCACGATCCGAACGCGTCCGGAAAACTGTTCTTCCTCGGCGTGATGTTCATCGTGCTGTCGATCCCGGTGACGGCGCCGATGGTGCTGGCGGCGGAGAAATTTTCGGCGGCGATGAAGGCGAGCCCGCGGGTGACGCGCGTGGTCGACTATCTGTTCGGCGGCGTGTTCTCGGCCTTCGCGCTCAAGATCCTGACCGCGCAGGCGAAGTAGGGCGTTAGCCATCGCGTAAAATTCGCCGGCGCTGTTGCATTGCTGCTCTTGCCCCCAGGATTCTGCCCACCTAGAAGATTCGCTAGGGCATATTGGGGGACTAATGAAGAGCTTACTCTTGGCATCCGTTGCCGTGATCGGGCTGGTCTGCGAGGCCAGCGCGCAGGAGGCGACCTATAACTGGTCGGGATCTTATGTCGGCGTGGAGGGCGGCTATGCCCACTCCTCCGTCGATTTCGATGCCGACACGACAAACTTCGACGGCAGCCATCAAAAGGATGGTTATCTCGGCGGCATCTATGCCGGGCACGATTGGCAGAGCGGGGACTTCGTTTACGGCGTCGCCGGCGATTTCGATTTCGTCGGCATGCACGACACAAAATTCGGCCACCTAGACCTTCTCGGCAAGGGCGAAGCCTATACTTACGACGTCGACTGGGTCGCGACGGCGAGGCTGAGAGCCGGTTACACGCCGACCGACCAACTCCTTGCCTATGTCACCGGCGGCGTGGCTGCCGGGCATTTCCAGGCAACTTCCTATGACCGTTCCATTTTTGCGCCGGTCGGGTCGACTGCGGATTTTTCAGGCGTGAAGGTGGGCGGCGTGATCGGCTTGGGCGCGGAGTATGCACTCGCGCCGAACTGGTCCTTGAAAGGGGAATACCTCCACTACGCATTCGACAAGATCGAACCTGGGCCGGGCGGCACGGCTGGCGCGCGCTTCCGACCGTCCCTCGATACAGTAAAATTCGGCGTAGCGTACCGTTTTTAGGGCAGTTTTTGGGTCGGGAGACCAGGGCCGGCGAAGGGTCGAACCATGCCGGCCGCCTCCAAGGCGCGAACGCGTTCGTCATATTCTTCCAATGTCAGCGCGTAGAGCATCTGGTCGAGGCGCTTGCCGGTCCGGCCATCTATGCGATGAGCCCGCAACGTGCCTTCCAGCCGCAATCCGAAACGTTCGCACACGGCGATAGCCGCGGCGTTACGCGCCAGCGGCTGAAAGGTCACCTTCTCGAGCTTTCGCTCGCGAAAGAAATGCCTGAGCAGAACGGCAGATGCCTCAAAGGCAACATTCCTACCCCGGTTCTCCGGATCGCCGATAATCAAGTGCAACGAGCCGAGCCGGTGCCGGAGATCGACCTCCATGACGGCCAGGCCGAGCGGCTGGCCGTCTGGCAGACCGAGGATCGTCATGAGATTGCGCTTCAGATTATCGAAGCTGGCGACATAGGCCCGGAAGGCATCGAGGCCCATCGCTTTTTGCGGCGCGTTCAATCCTTCCATGACGGCGGGATCGGCTAGCCAAGCTGCGATCTCGGGTGTCACATCCGCCGGCCTGAGCGTGCGGATTCGGATCTTGTCGCTCCAGCGGTCGACAAAGACGGGTCTCAATCCCTGTGCTGCAAGGGGCGTGACGAGGGGCTTGGCGCCCGGTTGCGGCATCTTCGGCATGGTCCAGTGATGCGGGAGCATCGAACCGGGGTCAAGCCGGAGTTTGGCTCAGTTGAGCCGGGTGCAGCCTACCGCTCCAGGTCGAGCAGCGCCTCACGGCGCCAGCTTCCGGCCCAGCGGCCGGCGGAGAGCCAATAGAAGATGCCGCCGGCCATGCCGGCGCCGATCACGGCCAGCCGGGCATTGGTTTCGGTGACATCGAAATTGGCGTCGCCCACATTATGCACGAAGCCGAGGAAAACGAGTGCGATGACGGCGCCGCCCAGCGCGTAGAACAGCCAGTCGCGCCGGCCGAGCACTTCGGCGGTCAAAATGACGACCGCCGCAGGCATGAAGGCGAAATAGGCGACGAACAGCGCCACGAAAGGCACCGAGAAATAGAGCGAGGCGGTCGCCGCCGGCTCCGGATCGGCCGGGGTGTAGCCCAGATGCGCGAGGACCAGGATATTGAGAAAGGCGCTCGCCGCCAGCGAGCCGACGATATAGCCGACCAGAATGACGGCGAAGCGGACGAGATAGGCGATGATGCGCCTCACGCCTCGCCGTGCCCTGCGATCATCATGGCTTCGAGCGCCAGCCGGTCGACCTTGCGCATGCGCTCGGACTCCGACTTCAGCTGGCCGCAGGCGGCGAGGATATCGCGGCCGCGCGGGGTGCGGATCGGCGAAGCATAGCCGGCATTGTTTATATAGTCGGCAAACTTTTCGATCGTTTCCCAGTCCGAGCACTGGTAGTTGGTGCCCGGCCACGGGTTGAACGGGATCAGGTTGATCTTGGCCGGAATGCCCTTGAGCAGCTTGACCAGCGCCTTGGCGTCGTCGAGGGAATCGTTGACGTCCTTCAGCATCACATATTCGAAGGTGATGCGCTTGGCATTGGAGAGGCCGGGATAGGCCTTGCAGGCGGCAATCAGCTCCTTCAGCGGAAACTTCTTGTTGATCGGCACCAGCAGGTCGCGCAGGTCGTCATTGGTGGCGTGCAGCGAGATCGCCAGCATCACGCCGATCTCCTCGCCGGTGCGGAAGATTTCCGGCACCACGCCGGAGGTCGAAAGCGTGATGCGTCTTTTTGACAAGGAAAGCCCGTCGCCGTCGGAGGCGATCAGCAGCGCCTTCTTCACCGCCTCGAAATTATAGAGCGGCTCGCCCATGCCCATCATGACGATGTTGGATACCTTGCGGCCCTCGGCCGGCACGATGGCGCCGTCCGGCGTGTCGCGGTCGGGGAAGTCGCCGAGGCGGTCGCGCGCGGTGAGCAGCTGGGCAAGGATCTCCTCGGCTGTGAGGTTGCGCACCAGCTTCTGCGTGCCGGTGTGGCAGAAGGAGCAGGTCAGGGTGCAGCCGACCTGGGAGGAGATGCAGAGCGTGCCGCGGCCTTCCTCGGGAATGTAGACGGTCTCGATCTCAACGGGCCGGCCGGCGCCGCGCGGCGGAAAGCGGAACAGCCATTTGCGCGTGCCGTCGGCAGAGATCTGCTCCTCGACGATCTCGGGCCGGGCGACGGTGAAATGCCTGTCGAGCTCGGCGCGCAGGTCCTTGGAGATGTTGAACATATGCGCGAAGTCGGAGACGCCGCGCACATACATCCAGTGCCAGAGCTGCTGGGCGCGCATCTTTGCTTGGCGCTCCGGCACGATGCCGGCGCCGACAAGCGCCTCGCCGAGCTCGGCACGGGTCAGGCCGATCAGCGACGGCTTCTCGGCCGGTGCTGCGCGGCGCAAGGCGTCACGTGCGCCTTCGGCGGTAAGATCAAGCGAAATGGTCATGGTGGCGCCAATATAAGCGATTTGCGGCCGATTTCAGCACCGGCCGCACAGGAAACGCGGCGCATAGCACAGCCCGGCGCCGGAGTCATGCGCCCCGCTTTCCTTCTCCCACAGGGGGAGAAGGCCGCGACTGGCGATGGCCCTTGAAAACAGATCACATCTTCGTGTTGGCGTAACCAATCGAAACGCATCCGCGAACCTGAAAGGGGCGACCATGCCCCTCAACAATGGGAGTTGTTCAAATGCACTCGATCAAGTTCGCACTCATTGCCGGCCTCGCCGGTCTTTGCGCCTCGCAGGCCCTTGCCGAGGACACGATGGGCGCCATGACGATGATGAAGGGCGGACAGGTCACCGCGATCATGCCGGACGGCCACATGGGCACCATGATGCCGGACGCCAAGATGAGCGCCGAAATGATGAAGATGGCCAAGCCGATCAAGCATTGCATGATGATGATCACCGACGCCAAGGGCAAGGCCTACATGATCGACACGTCGACCAAGAAGGCTGAGGCCGAATGTGAAAAAATGGCGATGTGACCTCGCCGGTCCTGCCTGCCGACCTCCCCGCCGGCCGGTGCGCCGGCGGGTTATCCGCCATCCGCTAAACGTCCCCTTGAGCACCGGTCCTAGACCTGACTGACATAGCGTCGGGCTCGCCCTCCCGGGTTGATCGACCCGGCGAGTGTGCTAGGGCGGGCAACCATCACGAGGACGGTCATGGCCGGCATATCCCGAAAATACCGCATGCTGCGGCGTTCCCACGCCATGTGGATGTCGCGGCGCGTCTGGCAACCGCGTCTCGTCTTCTGGGCCGGCGCCATATCGATCGGCCTGATCAGCGTCCTGTTCGCCCTGCTCGCCGACCGCGCGCAGGCCCGGTTCCATGCCGTGACGGGCAATGACGGCGGCTGGCGCTTTTATCTGCCGCTCGTCGTGACGCCGCTCGGTTTCGTCCTTTGCGCCTGGCTCGCGCATTCCTTCTTTCCGGGATCGCAAGGCAGCGGCATTCCGCAGGCGATCGCGGCGCGGCATCTGCGCGACGAGGAAGACCGCAGCCGGATCCTGTCGCTGAGGCTGGTGGTGGGCAAGATCGCGCTCACCATCGTCGGCCTCGCCTGCGGCGCCTCGATCGGCCGCGAGGGCCCGACAGTGCAGGTCGGCGCTTCGCTGATGCTGCAGGCGGCGCGCTGGGGCGGCATGGCGCAGGCGCGCGGCCTGATCCTGGCAGGCTCCGCCGCCGGCATCGCCGCCGCCTTCAACACGCCGCTTGCCGGCATCGTCTTCGCCATCGAGGAAATGGGCCGGGCCTACGAGGCGCGCACCAACGGGCTGGTGCTGACGGCGGTGATCCTGGCCGGCCTCGCCTCGCTCGGGCTGCTCGGCAACTACACCTATTTCGGCGTCGCCAGGGAGACGGTCGCCTTCGCCACGGACTGGCCGCTGGTGCTCGCCTGCGGCATCATTGGCGGCGGTGTAGGCGCGCTGTTCTCGCTCTCGGCGCTGAAGGTCATGCGCCGCATCCGGCGCTGGAACGCGCTGCAGCCGCTGCCGCGCACGCTGGTCGTGGCGGCCATATGCGGGCTCGCCGTGGCGGTCATCGGCGTCGCGTCTGGCGGGCTGACCTTCGGCACCGGTTATGTGCAGGCGCGCGGCGCGATCGAAGGCACGCCGCTGCCGGCCTTCTTCTTCGTCGAGAAATTCGCAGCCGGCCTCTTGTCGATGGTATCGGGCATTCCCGGCGGCCTCTTCGCGCCGTCGCTGGCGGTGGGTGCGGGGCTGGGCAGCACGCTCGGCCTGGTCTTCGGCACGGCCACCGGCACGGCGGCGCTGCTCGGCATGGCCGGCTATTTCGCCGGCGTCGTGCAGGCGCCGATGACGGCCTTCGTCATCATTCTCGAGATGACCGGCAACCACGACAATGTGATCGCGCTGATGTGCGCGTCGATGCTGGGCTACGGCACGGCGAGGCTGATCTCCAACGAACCTCTCTACCACGCGCTGTCGCGCGTCTTCATCGCCGAGGCGATCCGGCGGCGCAGGGCGCAGCCAGAGCCGGCGCAGGGCTGAGCGCCATCACAAACAAAAGGCCGGGCATGATGTCCGGCCTTGCGTCAGGTTCGAATGCGGTTTCCGCCTATTTGCACTTGGCGATGGAGGCCAGCGCGGCCGAGATGCCTTTCAGCGAGAAGACGTAGGAGGTGGGATTGCCGCGGCCGGACTTAGCCTGCACCTTCATGTCGGAGCCGGTCTTCATGGCGGCGATCAGCACCGGCTCTTCGGCGGCGTTCTCGACCCAGGCCGACTTGCCGCGGGTGAACATCGAGAAGGACTTTTTGTCGATGGTGACGGTGGCCTTGGAACCTTCCTGGAAATTGTAGCCGGCGATGAACTGCGGCTCGTAGGAGACCTGCTGTCCGGGACGCTGGCTGACGAAGAAGAACATGTCGCCATGGTCGAGCGACGGTGGCTGCTTGTCGGTGGGCACGGTCAGCACATAGCAGACCTTGCCGGCGGCCGACTGATAGCTGTAGGTGCCCCAGGCATTGTGCTGGCCGATCTTGGTCGCCTGCTGCGCCAACGCCGGCGCCGCCGAGGCCGCCAGGACCAGGCTGGAAACTATAGCAATCAATCCGCGCATCGTTCTTCCCGTATTCCAAATGGTGCGGAGGCGGGCCGCGTGGCGTCCTGCCGTCGCTTCATTTTGATTTAATCAGGGTTACCAAACGGTGAATTGTCCTTGAAGAAAAGGAACCCACCCCAGGAAACCGCCACCATCGGCGCCGCCATCGTGGATTGATGCCGGTGCGACGTCCCGGCGCGGAGTTGGATGCCACGAAAACGGCAAGAGTTTGTCTTTTCGTCCGCGCCGATTTGCGGGCCTGAAGCGAGCCGGGATCAGCTCTTGTCCGCCAGCGCGTCTTTGGCGGCCTGCCTGTGGGCAGGCGTGATATGCGCGCTGACGGCGGTGATCGCCGCGGTCAGCACGGCAAGGTCGTCGGTGAAGCCGAGGCCGAAGATGAAGTCGGGGATGAAATCCACCGGCAGGACGAAATAGCCGAGCGCGGCGAGCAGGATACCTTTGGCGCGCAGCGGCGTGTCCTTGTCCATGGCGCAATAATAAGCGGCGACAACCTCGTCCATGAACGGAATCTGCCGCGCCGCCTTCTTGGCGGTGCGCCAGAATTTTTCGCGCACCTCGCCCTCGCCGGCAAGCTTGTCGCCGAAGCCGAAGAAATCGAAACCGGTACCTTGCGCCATCAATCGCTCCTTGGCCGCGTGCATCGTTGCGGGCGGCTCGCCGCGGCAAAATGTGGTGAAAGCGGGAGGCGGCTACAAGAGTTTGGGGGTACGTCGATCTAAAATCGAACTCGCAACAATAACAAGCATGGCAATCGCCTCAGTACGATAGTTGGCCAAGGCATCCCTCCGATCGTCATCCACGGGCGGAGCAAGGAGCGAAGCGACGCGCGCAGACCCGAGGATCCATTCCGTGACATACGAGCGCTGCTCACGGTGCAGAATGCTGCCCCGCTGCAATTCTCGGCAAAGGTCACGGAATGGATTCCAGGGTCTGCGCGCGTCGCTTCGCTCCTTGCTCCGCCCTGGAATGACGAAGTCCGCGCGCTCTCAGCCGAAATATACGTTCATCCGCTTGGCGAGCTCGATATCGAGCGCCGTGACGCCGCCTGCGTCATGCGTGTTCAGCGTCACGTCGACGGTCTTGTAGACATTCGACCAGTCCGGGTGATGGTCCATCTTTTCGGCCGCCAGCGCCACGCGCGTCATGAAGGCGAAGGCCTCGGAGAAATTCTTGAAGACGAAGCTGCGCTTGATGGAGGCGCCGTCGGCGGCGAGCGACCAGCCGTCAAGTTCCGCAAGCGCGGCGACGATCGCTTCCTTGTTGAGTTTTTCCCTGTTCATGTCCGGTCCCTGTGCTATTCGCAGATGATCCAACCATAGCGCCGGATCGATGAGCGCAAAGCCCATAAAATCCATTCTGTTCGTCTGCCTTGGCAACATCTGCCGCTCGCCGCTGGCCGAGGGCGTGTTCCGCGCCGTCCTGACCGAGCAAGGCAAAGACCAGGGTCTGGTGATCGATTCGGCCGGGACGGGCGGCTGGCATGCCGGCCAGGAGCCGGACCGGCGCTCGATCGCGGTGGCGGCAAGGCACGGCGTCGACATTTCAGGGCAGCGGGCGCGCAAGGTGCTGCAGGAGGATTTTTCGCGTTTCGACCTGATCCTCGGCATGGACAATGCAAATGTGCGCGACCTCAAGGCGCTGGCGCCGCAGGCCGCGCACGACCGCATCCATCTTTATCTGGATTTTGCTACGGGAAAGACCGTGGACGTTCCCGATCCCTATTACGACGGCGCCGAAGCCTTCGCCTCGGTCTACCGCATGATCCGCGAGGCGTCGGATGCGCTGGCGAAGCGGCTTGGGGCCAGCGCTTCGCCGACCAGCGGCCAGGCTTCCTCGACGATGTAGGGGCCGCCGCCGACCGAATCGCGTGACGACATCAGGACGAAGCGGCCGACGCGGAAGGGCAATGCCGCGAAATTGCCGCGCGCCGAAAGATATTGCGCGACATCGAGCGGGCTCCCATTGCGCAGGCGCGCCAGCGTTACATGCGGCGAAAACTTGCGTGGGTCGGCCGGCAGGCCGAGCCGCTGGCAGATGCGGTCGATCTCGCCCTGCAGCGCCGTCAGGTCGGGCGAGGCCGACACGCCGGCCCACACCGCATGCGGCTTCTTGCCGCCGAAGGCGCCGACCCCGGAGAGCGTCATCTGGAAAGAGGGGCGGTCGACCCTGTCGAGGGCGTTGGCGATTTCGTCGGCGACATGGCCCTCGACATCACCGATGAAACGCAGCGTCAGATGGTAGTTTTCGACATCGATCCAGCGCGCTCCGGGCAGCCCGCCGCGGAGCAGGGACAAAGAGAGTGCGGCATCACGCGGAATTTCGAGGGCGGTGAAAAGACGTGGCATGTAAAGCCTCCTGTCCTCGAATCGAAACTCTCGTTCCTAGCGAATCATCGATATTGGCGCGGGGCAAGCGGTTTGTTGTCCACAAAGTTTCCCCAGCGGAAAGCGTGGCATTACGGACTCATGATGGCCCCCCATTGTCGGCGATCGCCTTTTCCACCACAGGCATGATGCGCTCAACCATGACATCGACCCCCTTGGGATTGGGGTGCAGGCCGTCTTCGAGCTGGCGGTCGGGATGGCCGGCGACGCCGTCGAGAAAGAACGGATAGAGCGGAACGCGGTATTTTTCGGCAAGCCGCGGATAGATGGCATCGAAGGCCTTCTGGTAATCGGCGCCGAGATTGGGCGCGGCGCGCATGCCGGCGAGAAGCGCCGGGATGTTGCGCTGCTTCAGCTTGCCCAACATCGCGTCGAGGTTCTTTTCGGCGATCTCAGGCGAGACGCCGCGCAGCATGTCGTTGGCGCCGAGCTCGAGGATCACCAGCCTTGTGCCGTCCGGCACCGACCAGTCGAGCCGCGCCAGCCCGCCGCTCGATGTGTCGCCCGACACGCCGGCATTGGCGACGGCGACGTCGAGGCCCTTTGCCTTCAGAGCCGCTTGCAGCCTGTCGGTGAAACCCTGGCCCGGTCCAAGGCTGTAGCCAGCCATCAGGCTGTCGCCGAAGCCGACTATGGTGAAGGTTGCGGCGCGCGCCGGCGAGATGGCGGCGCAAAGGCCGAGGAAAAGGAGGAGGGCTGCGGCAAAACGGTGTTTGAAAGCCATGCGGCGAGCCCCATATGACCGGAACAATCCAAGGGAGGAGACAGCGGCCGTCTCCTTTTTTCACATATAGGGCGCTTTCATTGTGACAGAAGCCGTCATCGCGCTGAGGGACGTATCGCTGACGCTCGGCGAGGGCGCGTCCTCCGTCCATGTGCTGAAGGGTGTGAGCCTCGACGTGGCGCCCGGGCAAGCCACCGGCATCGTCGGTCCGTCGGGCTCCGGCAAGTCCACGCTGCTGATGGTCCTTGCCGGCCTGGAAAGAGTCGATTCAGGCACGGTCCGGATCGCCGGCGAGCTGATCAACGGTAAAAGCGAGGACCAGATTGCTTCGTTTCGGGGGCGAAACATCGGCATCGTGTTCCAATCCTTCCATCTCATCCCCAACATGACGGCGCTGGAAAATGTCGCCGTGCCGCTGGAGCTCGCCGGCCATACCGATCCGTTCGGGGTGGCCGCGCGGGAGCTCGCGGCCGTCGGCCTGAGCGACCGCGTGACGCATTATCCGGGAGAGCTTTCCGGCGGCGAGCAGCAGCGCGTGGCGATCGCGCGGGCGCTGGCGCCGTCGCCGCGCATCCTCATCGCCGACGAGCCGACCGGCAATCTCGACCAGGCGACGGGAAAGCAGATCGCCGACCTCCTGTTCGCCAAGGCGGCGGAACGCGGCATGACGCTGGTGCTGGTGACGCATGATCCGGCGCTGGCCGGGCGTTGTGCGCGCCAGGTCTCGATGCGTTCGGGGCGGATCGAGGATGCGCCTTTGCTCAAAGTGACGGCATAGAGGCATGGCGGCCGCCCGGCTTCGAACCCTGAAGCTCGCCATCCGCTTCTCGCTGCGCGAGATGCGCGGCGGCCTGTCCGGTTTCATGATCTTCCTAGCCTGCATCGCGCTGGGCGTCGCGGCAATTGGCGGCGTCAATTCGGTGGCGCAGGCGATCTCGGCCGGCGCCGCCAATCAGGGACAGACGCTGCTTGGCGGCGATTTGCGCTTCCAGGTCAACCAGCGCAGCGCTTCCGATGCGGAGCTCGGCTTCATCAAGGGCCTCGGCACGGTTTCGCTCAAATCCGGCATGCGCTCGATGGCGCGGCTGGAGGACGGCTCGGACCAGGCGCTGGTCGAGGCGAAGGCCGTCGACGACGTCTATCCGCTCTTCGGCGCTCTGGAAACTGATCCGGCGCTGCCGAAGGAGCAATTGTTCGGCGAACGGTCCGGCGTATTCGGCGCCGCCGCGCCTGACCTGTTGTTCGACCGGCTCAATCTTCACATCGGCGACAGGTTGAAACTCGGCGGCGCCATTTTCGAACTGCGGGCGAGGCTGGTCAGCGAGCCGGATGCGGTGTCGGACGGTTTCAGTTTCGCGCCGCGGCTGATGATTTCGCGCCAGGGCCTTGCCGCATCCGGCCTGGTGCAACCCGGCAGCCTGGTCGAGAACGCCTATAAGGTGCGCCTGCCCGACGGCACGTCCGAGGCGCGGATCAAGGACATCCAGGCTCAAGCCGCGAAGGATTTCCCGCAGGCCGGCTGGTCGATCCGCACGCGCAGCAACGCGGCCCCCGCGCTCTCCGCCAATATCGAGCGCTTCTCGCAATTCCTGACGCTGGTCGGGCTGACGGCGCTGGTGGTCGGCGGCGTCGGCGTGGCGAACGCCGTGCGCGCCTATCTCGACGGCAAGCGCGGCGTCATCGCCACCTTCAAGAGCCTCGGCGCCTCGGGCGGCTTCGTCTTCACCGTCTATCTGGTGCAGATCCTGTTGATTGCGGGCCTCGGCATCGTGCTCGGGCTTATCGTTGGCGCCGCGATGCCGTTCGTGGCGGGCGCGCTTCTGCAGTCGGTCATCCCCGTGCCGGCGCAAGGCGGCTTCTATCCCGGCGCGCTCGCTCTTGCCGCGCTGTTCGGCCTGCTGGTGACGCTGGCTTTCGCGCTTTTGCCGCTCGGCCGCGCCCGCGACGTGCCGGCAACCGCGCTGTTCCGCGAAATGGGCTTTGAAAGCCGGGGCCTGCCGCGCCTGCCCTATACGGGCGCGGCGCTCGCGATCGTGCTGGCGCTGGCGGCGTTGGCGATCCTTTCGGCCAACGACTACCGCATCGCCTCGATCTTCGTCGGCGCCACGGTCTTTGCCTTCCTGGTGCTGCGGCTGGTGGCGGCGCTGGTGCAGTGGGCGGCTAGGAAAAGTCCGCGCGTCCGTTTCGTGTCGCTTAGGCTGGCGCTCGGCAACATCCACCGTCCCGGCGCGCTGACGCCCTCGGTGGTGCTGTCGCTCGGCCTCGGGCTGACGCTTCTCGTCACCCTGGCGCTGATCGATGGGAATCTCAGGCGGCAGATCTCCGGCAGCCTGCCGGAGCGGGCGCCGAACTTCTTCTTCGTTGACATCCAGAGCAGCGATGTCGGCGCCTTCGCCGGCCTTGTCGGCAAGGAGTCGCCGCGGGGGACGCTGGTCAAGGTGCCGATGCTGCGCGGCCGCATCATGGCGCTCAACGGCGTCGACGTCGACAAGGTGAAGATCCCGGCCAACGGCGCCTGGGTGCTGCGCGGCGACCGCGGCCTGACCTATGATGCCAAGCAGCCGGAAAACGCAACGCTGACCGAAGGCGCATGGTGGCCGCAGGACTATTCCGGTGAGCCGCTGGTGTCGTTCTCGGCCGAGGAGGGCAAGGCGATCGGGCTGAAGCTCGGCGATACCGTCACCGTCAATGTGCTTGGACGCAACGTCACCGCGAGGATCGCCAATTTCCGCCAGGTCGAGTGGGAGACGATGGGCATCAACTTCGTCATGGTGTTTTCGCCCAACACCTTTGCCGGGGCGCCGCATGGCTGGCTGGCGACACTGACCGACAAGCAAGCCACTACGGCTGACGACGCAAGGCTGCTCAATGCCGTCACCCGCGCCTTTCCGGCTGTGACGACTGTGCGCGTCAAGGACGCGCTCGACATCGTCAACCGGCTGGTCGCGCAATTGGGTGCGGCGATCCGCGCCGCCGCCGGCGTGGCGCTGATCGCCTCAGTGCTGGTGCTCTCCGGCGCTTTGGCCGCCGGCAACCGGGCGCGCATCCACGACGCTGTGGTGCTGAAGACGCTCGGCGCGAAGCGACGAACGCTGATTGCGGCCTTCTCGCTGGAATATGTGCTGATCGGCCTTGCGACCGCGCTGTTCGCGCTTGCCGCCGGCGGCATCGCCGCCTGGTTCGTGATTGCGCACGTCATGACGCTGCCGTCGCATTTCATGCCACAGGTCGCGGTGGCGACGATCCTGGTTTCGCTGGCGGTCACCGTCGGCATCGGCCTTGCCGGCACATGGCGGGTGCTCGGCCACAAGGCGGCGCCGGTGCTGCGCAACCTCTGACGGAGGGGGCCGAGAGCCACCCGCCCGCTTGAACCTGTGTAAGCCGGGTTAAATTTTTGTAAGAAAGACGCCCGGAAGACCCGAAAACCGGCCTTTTGCTTTCTCACGAAGCGTTGCGCCTCGTTACCGTCTTGTTCTTGACGTCGAGAACGCTCATATTTTGCGCAGGCATGCTGGAGCCCCGCCAGCGGCGCCTGGTCTCGAATGACCTGTCACCGGACGGGGCAGAAGCAACAGAGGATTTCCAATGGCTGATCCCATTCGCAACTACCAGACGTCCGCCGCCCCCGGCGTGCGCGTCGATATCGATCAGGGCCTGCGCGCCTATATGATCAAAGTCTACAACCTCATGGGGCTTGGCCTTTTGATCACCGGCCTTGCCGCCTGGGGCGCCTTCCAGCTCGCCATCACCGGCGACGGCCAGCTGACCGCTTTCGGCCAGCTCATCTATGCAAGCGCGTTCCGCTGGGTCGTCATCCTGGCGCCGCTCGCCGCCGTGATGTTCCTGTCGTTCCGCATCCAGTCGATGAGCGTGGGCGCGGCTCAGGCCACGTTCTGGGTCTATGCCGGCCTTGTCGGCCTGTCGCTGTCGACGATCTTTCTCGTCTATACCGGCACCAGCATCACGCAGACCTTTTTCGCCACGGCCGCGGCCTTTGGCGGCCTGTCGCTCTACGGCTACACGACCAGGCGCGACCTGTCGGCGTTCGGCTCGTTCCTGATCATGGGCGTGATCGGCTTGCTGATCGCGATGCTGATCAACATCTTCCTGCAGTCGTCGGCGCTCGCTTTCGCCATCTCGGCGATCGGCGTGCTGGTCTTCGCCGGCCTGACCGCCTACGACACGCAGAAGATCAAGGAGATGTATTTCGAAGGTGACGTCGCCGACGTCGCCGGCCGCAAGGCGATCATGGGCGCGCTGCGCCTCTATCTCGACTTCATCAACCTGTTCATGTTCCTGCTACAGTTCATGGGCGACCGCCGCTAAGGCAGTTGCCCGGTCTCAGTGGACCATAGATTTTGCGAAGGGCGGCCCAACGGCCGCCCTTTCTTTTCGCGCAGTCCTCTGCTGATATCGAGGCAGCAACGAGAACTGCACAAATTATGAGCACTATTGCGATCAGGGCCGCTACTGCGGCCGACCTCGACCGAATCACCGAAATCTATGCCGATGCGGTCGCGCACGGCACGGCAAGCTACGAGCTGGAGCCGCCGAGCCGCGCGGAAATGGGCAACCGATTCGACGCCCTAGCGGCGGGCGGCTTTCCTTATCTCGTGGCGGAGAAGGACGGTGTCGTGCTCGGCTATGCCTATGCCGGGCCGTTCCGGCCGCGCCCCGCCTACAGATTCGTCATCGAGGATTCGGTCTATGTCGCGCCGGAGGCCAAGGGGCAGGGCGTGGGCTTGCTGCTGATGCGGGCGCTGATCGAGACGGCGCGCGCAGCGGGCTTCCGCCAGATCATCGCGGTGATCGGCGACGGCCATGCAGACAGCGCCTCGGTGCGGCTGCACGAGAAGCTCGGCTTCCGCCATTCCGGGCGCCTCGAGGGCTCCGGCTACAAGCACGGACGCTGGCTGGACACGGTGTTCATGCAGCTTTCGCTGAATGGCGGCGCGGAATTGCCGCCGGATCCGGATTCGCTGCCGGAGCGAAGGTTTCGGGGGCTCAAGGGGAACTGAGGAATTGAAGAATTGAAGAATTGAAGAAGAGGCGCTCAAGGTCTGCTGGAGACGCGGCTTTTTTCCTCAGTTCTTCAATTCTTCAGTTCATCAATTCCCCTTTCCCTTCACGCCTCGACGACCTTCAGCTTGGCATCGAAGACACCAAGCACGCGGCCGAGCTCCTGGCCGCGCTTGAGGATGCGCCCGCCGGCGGCGATGACGGCGAAAGCGCCTTGCCGGCGCGCCAGCCTGGGGTCCTTGACGATCTGGAACAGCGGCACTTCGCTGGCCCGGCGGAAGACGGAAAAGACAGCGCGATCAGTGAGATGATCGATCGCGTAGTCGCGCCATTCATTGGCCGCAACCATGCGTCCGTAAAGCCTCAGGATCTGGTCGAGCTCGCGCCGGTCGAATCGCACCGGCTGGTCGAGGCGTGCGTTGCGCGCCTCGTGCAACGGGATCAATATTCCGGATGCTTCCCCATCCTCCGTCCCGCCGCTGTGATCGGTCATGCCTCGATCCTTCGATTGAATCATGCGCCGGCCAAGGTTCGCGCTTTCATAAGGGAATTGCAAGGGCACGATGGAAATGCGGGGCCGGCCGAACACGCGCGGGTCGCGCGGTTTCCCAAACGTCCAGTCACGTTTGCGAAACACATGTTGGAATTGGTGATGCTCCGCCACATTCTCGCCACAAATAATCCGCGCTCATGCCCCAATGTCCGACGAATTTACGGTCGTTGCCTGAGACGGTTCGGTCCGGCACCGGCTCGTAAACCCCAAGCCCCCCGCCCACGGGTCAGCGTCGGATCGAACCAACCTCGGTTTTTCCTTGGAAAAATCAGGTGCGACGATCCCAAAACCTGAATGACCGGCGTCAGAAGCAAGCTGACGCCGGTTTTTTATTTCCCAGCTCTCCTTGTCTACCGCATGCACACATTTCCAAGCGGGCTGGTCTTTGGCGATAGCGTGCATGGCAGCTTGGCGCATGCATTGTTTATGCAGCGCTGGTCGACCCCCACTCCGTCTCGGCTTCGCCGAGCCACCTCTCCCCCGATCGACGGGGTAGAGGAA
>NZ_JAIUHI010000034.1:0-24452 GCF_020165035.1 Mesorhizobium sp. CA6
TGCCTACTGCCTACTGCCTACTGCCTACTGCCTACTGCCTACTGCCTACTGCCTACTGCCTACTGCCTACTGCCTACCTCACCACCTTCACCACCGTCCTGTCCGACAGCAACGGAAGCAGCCTCGCCATGGTCCGCGCCGTCACCGCCACGCAGCCTTGCGTCGGCGTGAAGCCCGGCCGGGCCAGATGGAAGAAGATCGCGCTGCCGCGCCCGCGCCGGCGCGGTGCGATGTTCCAGTCGAGCACCAGGCAGACATCGTAAAGCCGATCGTCGCGCTTCATCCGCTCATGGCTGGCGCCATAGGGGATCTTGACCGGGCGATTGTAGTTGCGGTCGTCCGGAACCTCGCACCAGCCGAGGTCCGGGCCGATCGGCGCCATCGGCAGCCTCGTCCTGCGTCCGCCCGCGAAATGATCGCCCCGGAAATAGCCTGACAGGATGCGCATCGACGCCAACGGCGTCGCGCCGTCCCCTTCATGCTTGTTGGCGGAGATGCCGCCGCGCCCCAAAGCGCAGGGAAACACCGTCTTGCCGGCTTGCAGGAAGCCTTGCGCGGGATTGCCGGGGCGCGCGCGCACCACCAAAACGTTCAAGCCCTTCGGCAAAAATGCGCCCGACGCATTGCGCGCACGTTTTTTCTTGTATGATTGGGTCACGGAACAAATCACTGTGATCGGCTGTTGCGCCGGTGAGCTTCCGCATAAATGGGGGGAGGTCAACTGAATATTCTTTTTAAAACAACGGATTGATCCATGACATCACGTACCATTCTGATCGTTGATGACGACGACGACTTGCGAGCCACCCTGGTTGAGCAGCTGGCGCTCTACGAAGAATTCGACGTCCAGCAAGAAGCGACCGCCGCAAAAGGCGTTGCCGCGGCGCGCAGCGGCGTCGTCGACCTGCTCATCATGGATGTCGGCCTGCCCGACATGGATGGCCGCGAGGCGGTGAAGATCCTGCGCAAGGGCGGCTACAAGGCGCCGATCATCATGCTGACCGGCCACGACACCGATTCCGACACGATCCTGGGTCTCGAGGCCGGCGCCAACGATTATGTGACCAAGCCCTTCCGCTTCGCCGTGCTGCTCGCGCGCATCCGCGCCCAGCTTCGCCAGCATGAGCAGAGCGAGGATGCCACCTTCTCCGTCGGCCCTTATACGTTCAAGCCCAGCCAGAAGCTGCTGATCGATCCGCGCGGCGCCAAGGTGCGGCTGACCGAGAAGGAAGCCTCGATCATCAAATACCTCTACCGCGCCGACCAGAAGGTGGTGACGCGCGACGTTCTTTTGGAAGAGGTCTGGGGCTACAATTCCGGCGTCACCACGCACACGCTGGAGACCCATGTCTACCGGTTGCGCCAGAAGATCGAGCGCGATCCTTCCAATGCCGAAATTCTTGTGACAGAAAGCGGCGGCTACAAGCTGGTTCCTTAAACATTTCATGATCAAGAGCAATTCCAGGAAAAGTGTGAAACGGTTGGGCTCGGCGGCTTCGCCGAGGACGACCGTCCGGAATTGCATCGAAACAAACATTTAGGGCGGTCGGGCGGGACCGCTTCGGGTACGATCCTGGTGCTGGAGGGTGATGGGGTCGGCTCGTTGCACGGATCGCATGATGCACGGTGGAGCGTTTCGCGAGCCCAGGAGGGCGCGCCGCTCCAAAGGAGGGACTGGACTGACCGCTCGGGGACACAGCTAGGATGGCGCTGGATGACGACATCCGCATTCTGTCAAGCGTGAAGCTTTTCCAGGGCTTCACGCAGGAACAGCTGCGCCTGCTCGCCTTCGGCGCCGAGACCACCGTGCTGCAGGCCGACCATAAGCTGTACCGCGAGGACGATGTCGCTGATTCTGCTTATATCGTGGTCAGCGGTTTGATCGCGCTCTATCGGGAGCTGGGCGGCGAACGCGTCCCGATCGGTACGGCAGGCCCAGGCACCATGCTGAGCGAACTGGCGCTGATCGCGGATACCAACCGGCTGACCAGCGCCTCGGCCGCGGTCGATTCGGAAGTGATCCGATTGAGCCGCAAGATGTTCCACCGAATCCTGGAAGAATATCCGGAGATCGCGGTGCTGTTGCATGAGCGCATCCTGGAGGAATTCCAGCAGATGATCGCCCGCATCGAGGAACTGGCGCCGCGGTTTACGGAGTAGGATGGCGCCGGCCAGAAAGCGCCTTCGTCATTCTAGGGCGGAGCAAGGAGCGAAGCGACGCGCGCAGACCCTAGAATCCATTCCGTGACGTTGACGCTTCGCCGCATTTGTAGAATGAGGTTTTCTGGGCGAAGCGGCCTGCCCAAGGCTTCTTTGTTCTGCATCGTTGCATCCTTCGGCACCGGTAACGGAATGGATCCTAGGGTCTGCGCGCCGCTACGCGGCGCTCCGCCCTAGGATGACGAACGCGAAGGTTTGCGTCTCTTAGCCGCCGACGTCCAACCTCAATCCAATTCAAACTTCGCAATCACCGGCACATGGTCGGACGGCTTCTCCCAGCCGCGCGCCGCCTTGAGAATCTCGTAGCCGGCAAAGCTCGACACCAGATTGGCGGATGACCAGATATGATCGAGACGGCGGCCGCGGTTCGAGGCTTCCCAGTCCTTCGCGCGATAGCTCCACCACGTGTAGAGTTTCTGCTCGGCCGGCACATTGAGCCGCATCAGGTCGACCCAGCCGCCGGCCGTGCGCATCGCCTCGAAATTTGTCGTCTCGACCGGCGTGTGGCTGACGACGTTGAGCAATTGCTTGTGCGACCAGACGTCGTGCTCCTGCGGTGCGATGTTCAGGTCGCCGACCAGGATCGAGGCGGACGATTCGTCCCCGCGCGCCGGTACGGAGTTCATCTCGTAGACGAAATCGAGCTTGTGCCTGAATTTGCGGTTGATCTCCGGATCCGGCTCGTCGCCGCCGGCGGGCACGTAGAAATTATGCACCAGCACCGACTTGCCGCCCGCCTGCACCCTGACCGACAGATGCCGGCTGTCATCGATCTCGCAGAACCGTCGCTTTTCGACCAGCTCGATCGGGCGGCGGGCGACGGTGGCGACGCCGTGATAGCCCTTCTGGCCGTGGAACAAGATGTGCTCGTAGCCCGCCTTGCGGAAGGCTTTTTCCGGGAACAGCTCATCGGGGACCTTGGTTTCCTGCAGGCAGAGCACGTCGGGCGCGTGCTCCTTCAGGAGCCGCTCGACGATCGGCATGCGCAAGCGCACGGAGTTGATGTTCCAGGTGGCGATGGTGAAGGGCATTCAGGCGGGTCCGGCAAGAGATCGCCGATCTAGTGCCAGCCGCGCGCGGTAAAGACAAGCCGGACTAGGCCCTTCGCCAGGTTGTAGGTTCGCTGAGATTCAGGTCAGGACGAGCCGAGAATGGTGGCTTCCGAGAACCGGAGCGGAGCGTACTTGAAGTACGTGAGCACCGGAAGCGCAGGAAGCCGCCATTCGCAGGCCGGCCTCACCTGAATATCGGCGGACCTACCTGGTCTTGGTATTGAGCTCTCTGTTCGCCGTATAGTCGATCGCGAAAGTGTCGGCCGGGAAGTTGCCGCCTTCCTTGACGTTGAAGATCATCACCGTCGTGTCTTTCCCTTGAGCGTCGGTGATCGTCCACTGGCGCAGCTCGTAGGTCTTCGGATCGAACATCATGGTGATCGTCGCATTGCCGAACACCGACTTGTCGGAAAGCTTGATGGTGGTGAGGTCGTCCTCTTCCTTGACGGCCTTGACGCGCCCGCCGGAGAGGTCGATCCGGTCGTCGAGCAGCAATTTCAGCGGCGTCTTCGACAGCGGGTAGAGGTCGGAGGTGTTGAGCTTCTTATTGAGGATCACCACCGACTTGCCGTCGGAGATGACGCGAAAGTTCGAGGAGCCGTCATAGTTGAAGCGGATCTTGCCCGGACGCTCCAGGAAGAACTTGCCGCCGGTCTGCTCGCCTTTCGGCCCGAACTGGACGAACTCGCCGCTCATCGACTTCACCGAGGAGAAATGGTCGGCGATCTTCTGCGCCGCCGGCGGCACAGCGGCCTGCGCGGCGGCCATGAGCTGATAGCCCGGCACGAGATTGAGAGCGGCGGCTCCGCCAAGCATCAGGCCGAGGCCAAGGACCTGGCGGCGGGTGAGGGCGAATTCGGTCTGGGTCTTCATGCCGGTCACTTTCTGTGATTCGTGTCGCCGCAGTTTCTGGACTCCCACTAGGGCCTAAGTTTGGCGGGTAGGCGAGAGCCCGCATTGAACGCGCCAGACGATTTCCGGTTGCCTGCTGACCCGGATCGGTGTCTCGCCGCGCCAGGGTTTGTCGAGATTCAGGTCAGGCCGAGTCGAAAATGGTGGTTTCCGAGAACCGGAGCGGAGCGTACTTTTCGTACGTGAGCACCGGAAGCGCAGGAAGCCGCCATTTGCAGGCCGGCCTCACCTGAATATCGATAAGCCCTAGAATTTGTCCTCTTCTGTCGGCACCAGGATCTCACGTTTGCCGGCGTGATTGGCCGGGCCGACAATGCCTTCCTTCTCCATCTTCTCGATGATCGAGGCGGCGCGGTTATAGCCGATGCCGAGCCGGCGCTGGATGTAGCTGGTCGAGGCCTTGCCGTCGCGCAGCACCACCGCCACCGCCTGATCGTAGGGATCGTCGGAATCCTCGAAATTGCCTCCGCCACCGCCGCCGGAACCGCCCTTGCCCGACGGGCCGTCCTCGTCGTCCTCCTCGTCGTCCTCGGTGATGGCGTCGAGATATTCCGGCACGCCCTGCAGCTTCAGATGCCCGACGACCTTCTCGACCTCGTCGTCCGAGACGAACGGGCCGTGGACGCGCTGGATGCGACCGCCGCCGGCCATGTAGAGCATGTCGCCCATGCCGAGCAGCTGCTCGGCGCCCTGCTCACCAAGAATGGTGCGGCTGTCGATCTTCGACGTCACCTGGAAGGAGATGCGGGTCGGGAAATTGGCCTTGATGGTGCCGGTGATGACGTCGACCGACGGGCGCTGCGTCGCCATGATGACATGGATGCCGGCGGCGCGCGCCATCTGCGCCAGGCGCTGCACCGCGCCTTCGATGTCCTTGCCGGCCACCATCATCAGGTCGGCCATCTCGTCGATGATGACCACGATATAGGGCATCGGCTCAAGATCGAGGTCCTCGGTCTCGTAGATCGCCTCGCCCGTCTGGCGGTCGAAGCCGGTCTGCACCGTGCGGGAGATCTTTTCGCCCTTCTTCTCCGCCTGCTGGACGCGCGCGTTGAAGCCGTCGATGTTGCGCACGCCCACCTTGGACATCTTGCGATAGCGGTCTTCCATCTCGCGCACCGTCCATTTCAGCGCGACGACCGCCTTCTTCGGATCGGTGACGACCGGCGTGAGCAAATGCGGAATGCCGTCATAGACCGACAATTCCAGCATCTTGGGGTCGATCATGATCAGCCGGCATTCCTGCGGCGTCAGCCGGTAAAGCAGCGACAGGATCATAGTATTGATGGCGACCGATTTGCCCGAGCCGGTGGTGCCGGCGACCAGGACGTGCGGCATCTTGGCGATGTCGACGATGACGGCCTCGCCGTTGATCGTCTTGCCGAGCGCCAGCGCCAGCTTGGCCTTGGTCGTCTCGAAATCGCGGCTGGCCATGATCTCTCTGAGATAGACCGTCTCGCGCTTGGCATTGGGCAGCTCGATACCGATGGCGTTGCGTCCCGGAACGACGGCGACGCGGCAGGCGATCGCGCTCATCGAGCGGGCGATGTCGTCGGAAAGGCCGATGACGCGCGAGGACTTGATGCCGGGCGCCGGCTCGAGCTCGTAAAGCGTGACGACCGGGCCGGGTCGCACATGGATGATCTCGCCCTTGACGCCGAAATCTTCCAGCACGCCTTCGAGCAGGCGCGCGTTCTGCTCCAGCGCGTCCTTCGACAGGCTTGGATCCTTGGCGATGTTCTTCGGCTCGGACAGGAAATGCAGCGACGGCATCTCGAACGTGTCGGAACCAATCAGCGAGGTCTGCGCCTCGCGCTGGACGCGGGCGCCCGGCACGGGTCGCGCCGTCGGCGCCGCGACGCGGGTCGCGGCATCGGAGCGGAAATTCTGCACTCTGGCGCCCGGCGCGGCGCGGCGCGGAGTGGGCGCCTCGTCGTCGAAATCGTCGAGGTCGGCGTCTTCGTCCGCCTCGTCGCCGAAAATGTCTTCATCGACCGGATCGACCGAAACGCTGCGGTCATTGACCATGGCGGCGAAGAATTCCGGCTCGACGCGGGCGCGGCCGCCGGGGCTCATGCGGGCCTCGGCGAACTCGGCCGATTCGACCCGCTCGGCCGCGCGCCGCCAGGCGCTTGCCTTGGGTTCCATCGGCGGTTCGAACTCGTCGCGCTCGCGCCTGCGCCGCTCGGCGCGGCGGTGCAGGAAGGCGCGGAACGACAGCCACCAATGGGTGATGGCGCCGAGCGCAAGTATCCCCTCGTCGCCCTCGTCCTCATCCTCGTCGAACAGCATCTCGTCCTGCTCGCGCGGATCGGGCCGGGCAGCGCGCTCCGTGACGGCAAAGCCGTTCTTGCGCGCGATCAGCGCCGAGCCATAGGCGAACAGCCACAACATCGGCGCGGCGAGGATGACCGCTATGATGCTGGCGAACAGGCCTTTCGGATAACCGCCGACCGCGATGCCCGGGATTTTCAGAACCATGTCGCCGAACACGCCGCCGAGGCCGGTGGGCAGCGGCCAGGTGTTTGGCGGCGTCACGCAGCCGGCGATGGCTGCGGCGGTGAGCGCAAAGCCGAACCATGCGAAGCCGCGCTTCGGCAATTTGTCGACGCCGCGCGCGGAAAACAGAAGGAAGCCCCAGATCACCGCCGGCACCAGCCCCGCGACGGCGGCAAGGCCGAAGAACTGCATGGCGAGGTCGGAGAACACCGCGCCTGCATAGCCCATGGCGTTGGTGACGACGTTGCTGGTGGCGTGCGAGAAGCTCGGATCGGCGACATTCCATGTGGCTAGAGCGGCAATGCCGAAGGCGGTGAACAGGAACAGCCCCGCGCCGACCAGCCGCCCGACCTGACGCCGCGCGAATGCCTGGATGCCGTGCCCTGTATCGGTCAGCGCGAGCGGTGCTGAAGCGCCTGAACGCATGCTCTTCCCCGTGATCGTTGCCTGGCCGGGCGCATGGCGCATTCCGGCAGATTCGAACGCCAGACTATCGGGGGGAAGGTTAAGGCCGCATTAACCATGGGCCTTTACCCGCATGGCGCGGAGACCATGGCGCGGAAACAAAGATGGCAGGCTCGCGGCCCGCCACCTCCCTGTCTTCAAACGCCGATAGGATCAGGCCCTTCCGGGACCTGACCTTCCACGATCACTTGTTGGCGCCGCCATAGGCCATGAGATTGGCGCAGAATTCGGCGTGAGGCTTGCTCATCGCCGCGTCCTGGCATTCCTTCATCATCATGTCCTGCTTGTCCTTCGGCATCGAAGCCCAGGCCGCCTTGAAGTCGGCTTCCGGCTTCATGGTCTTCATGCTGGAGTCGGTGAAGAACGGGGCCATGTTGGACGGCTCATCGAGAGCACCGGCGAGTGCAACGCCGCTGATCATCGAAAGAGCCATTGCTCCCAGGACGATGTTCTTGATGTTCATCAGGTGGTTTCCTTCCCTCTTGTTCTGGGGGACGCCTTGATGACGCCCGCTATCCCAGTACGGAATCTGACGGGCTGATGTTTCATGCCGGCGGATCAAGTGAATGTGATCGAAACGGCTTGGATGGCCGCCCGACAAAAAGGAGGCCCGGAAGGGTGTTCCGGGCCTCAAGGCGTGAGCGCTTTTCGAGAGCGTCACGACGGGATCTTGGGAGGAATTCCGGGCCGGCGGGAGGAGGATCCGCCGGCCCTTGGCGAAGTCTGCCTTACGGCACAACTTCGCCGTGCTGGGTGACGTCGAGGCCTTCGACCTCTTCCTGGGTCGACGGACGCAGGCCGACCAGAGCCTTGACGATGTAGAGGATTACGAAGGTGGCGATCGCCGTCCACAGGATGGTGAAGGCGATGCCGTAGAGCTGCTTGCCGACCGAGGCGTCCTTGCCGAGGGCGTTGATCGCCGGATCTGCCAGCGCGCCGGTGAGCAGCGCGCCGACGATGCCGCCGACGCCGTGGACGCCGAAAGCATCGAGCGAGTCGTCATAGCCGAAAGCATGCTTGAGCTTGACCGCAGACAGGTAGCAGACCACGCCGGCGATGATGCCGACGATGAAGGCGCCGGTCGGGTTGACGAAACCGGAAGCAGGCGTCACCGCGACGAGGCCGGCGACGGCGCCCGAGATGATGCCGAGCACCGAAGGCTTCTTGGCGACGATCCATTCGGCGAACATCCAGGCCAGCGCCGCGGCGGCGGTGGCGACCTGCGTGTTCATCATCGCCGCGCCCGCAAGGCCGTCGGCAGCCAGTTCCGAACCGGCGTTGAAGCCAAACCAGCCGACCCACAGCAGCGACGCGCCGATCACCGAATAAACGAGGTTGTGCGGCGCCATGTTGGTGGTGCCGTAGCCCTCGCGCTTGCCGAGCACCAGCGCGCAGACCAGGCCCGCGACACCAGCGTTGATATGGACGACCGTGCCGCCGGCGAAGTCGAGCACGCCGGCCGAACCGAGGAAGCCGCCGCCCCACACCCAATGCGCGATCGGCGCGTAGACGAAGACCAGCCACAGGCCCATGAAGATCAGCAGCGCCGAGAACTTCATGCGCTCGGCGAAGGCGCCGGCGATCAGCGCCGGCGTGATGATGGCGAAGGTCATCTGGAACATCGAGAAGACGAATTCAGGAATGTTCGCCACGCCCGGCGCCCACAGCGTCGAGACGGTGATGCCGTGATGGAAGAATTTCGAGAAGCCGCCGAGATAAGCGTTCGTGGCGCCGCCGTCGGAGAAGGCGAGCGAATAGCCGAACATGAACCACAGCACCGTCACCAGGCAGGTGATGGCGAAGCTCTGCATGATGGTGGCGAGCACGTTCTTCTTGCGCACCATGCCTCCGTAGAACAGCGCCAGGCCGGGAATCGTCATCATCAGCACCAGCGCCGTCGAAGTCAGCATCCAGGCGGTGTTGCCGGTGTCGAGCGCCGGCGCCGGCGCGGCGGGCGCCGCGGCAGTAGCTGCCGGGGCGGCCTCCTGCGCGATGGCGGCGACGGTGCTCATGGCCACAAGCGCGAGCGAAGCGGCCGCGCGTCCCGTCGTCTTCAAGGTGGAAGGAATATTCATTGAACTCTCCGTTGGTATGGATGGTCGCCGCTTAGAGCGCGTCGGTGTCTGTTTCGCCGGTGCGGATGCGTACCGCCTGGTCGATGCCGAAGACGAAGATCTTGCCGTCGCCGATCTGGCCGGTCTTGGCGGCCGCGGTGATGGCTTCGACGGCCTTGTCGACCATGTCGGCGCCGACCGCGACCTCGATCTTGATCTTGGGCAGGAAGCTGACCGCGTATTCCGCGCCGCGATAGATTTCGGTATGCCCCTTCTGACGCCCGTAGCCTTTGACCTCGGTGACGGTCAGGCCCTGGATGCCGACGGCGGTTAGCGCTTCGCGCACCTCGTCGAGCTTGAACGGCTTGATGATTGCCATCACGATTTTCATAAGGTTTCACCCTTTGCTGTTGCGGTCCCCCGCGTTTGCACACCTTCACCGATCCCGAGGAGCCGGAGAGTGCCCGACAGGATTCAAGCTCCGTGCCAATTGCCGAAGCAGGGTGTTAACCTGTTGTAAACAAAGAGAATGGGCAATCGGTGCACATCATTCGCGCACGGGCATGGCAGGATGCCTGCTTATAAAATAGGCAAAAAATCGAAAATGCACGTATTCCAGGCAGTAGCCTGAAGCCGGCTCAGCGTTTCAGCCGAATCAGGCCTTCCTGGGCGACCGAGGCGATCAGTGTCCCATCCCGCGCGAACAGCGAGCCGCGGGTGAAGCCGCGCGACCCTTGCGTCGACGGGCTGTCCTGATTGTAGAGGATCCAGTCGTCCAGCGAATGGCTGCGGTGGAACCACATGGCGTGGTCGAGGCTGGCGGCCTGGATGTCGCGGTCGAAGATGGCGCGGCCATGCGCGAAGGTAGAGGTGTCGAGCAGCGTCATGTCCGAAAGATAGGCAAGCACGGCCGCCTGAATGGCGCGGTCTTCCGGCACCGGGCCGGTGGTGCGGATCCAGATGTTCTGCTGCGGCTCCAGTTTCTCGCGGCTCGTGTAGTGCTTCAGCATCACCGGCTTCATCTCGATCGGCCGGTCGCGCTCCCAGTAGCGCCTAATGCCTTCCGGCACCGCCTCGCCGAACTTGCCGAGCAGCTCGCGTTGTGTGAGCAGGGTGTCGGGCGCCGGCACGTCGCGCGGCATCGGCAGCTGATGCTCGAGCCCGACCTCGTCCTGCTGGAAGGACGCCTCCAGCGAAAAGATCGCCTGCCCATGCTGGATCGCCACCACGCGGCGCGTGGTGAAGGAGCCGCCGTCGCGGATGCGGTCGACCTCGTAGACGATCGGCAGCTTGGTGTCGCCCGGCCGCATGAAATAGCCGTGCAGCGAATGCACGTGGCGTTCGGGTTCCACCGTGCGCTGCGCGGCGACCAGCGCCTGGGCGATGGTCTGGCCGCCGAAGACGCGCTGCCAGTCGACCTTGGGGCTGCGACCACGATACAGATTGTGTTCGAGCTGCTCGAGGTCGAGAATGTCGAGAAGCTCGTCCATGGCCGCGGTCATGTTTGAAATCCTTCAAGGATGTGCCATGGCCGGTTTCGGACAGGACGCGCAGGCAGTCAAGGCCGCAGACCGCAGCCGACCGAAGCCGCGAAAGGATGACGCCATGGTCGACCGCAAGCCGAATGCAGAAGGCACCAATGAGAAGCGCGAAGCGCCGCTCGACGTGCTCATCGCCGGCGCAGGCTATGTCGGCCTCACGGCGGCCGTGTCGCTGAAGCAGGCGCGCCCTAGCCTCGCCATAGCCATCGTCGATGCCGCCCCCGCCGGCGCCTGGCAGAAAGACGGCCGCGCCTCGGCCATCGCAGCAGCCGCCAGCCGCATGCTGGAACAGCTCGGCGTCTGGGAAGAGATCGCCCCGGAAGCGCAAGCGATCACCGAGATGATCATCACCGATTCGCGCGCCGCCGACCCGGTGCGTCCGGTGTTCTTGACCTTCGACGGCGAGGTGGCGCCCGGCGAGCCTTTCGCCCATATGGTCGCCAACCGCGACCTGAACGGCGCGCTGCGCCGCCGCGCCGAAAAGCTTGGCATCGACATCATCGAAGGCATGGCGGTCAGCGCCTTCGACACCAATGGCGCCGGCATCACCGTGCATCTGGCCGACGGTGCCGCACTGAAGGCGCGGCTGCTGGTCGCCGCCGATGGCGTCAATTCGAAATTACGCGACATGGCCGGCATCAAGACGGTCAAATGGGAATACGGTCAGTCCGGCATCGTCTGCACGGTTGCGCATGAGCGCCCGCACAACGGCCGCGCCGAGGAGCATTTCCTCCCTGCCGGCCCCTTCGCCACGCTGCCGCTGAAGCCGGACAAGGACGGCACCAACCGCTCGTCGATCGTCTGGGTGGAGCGCACGCAAGATGCCAAGGCGCTGGTCGAGGGCGACGAGTTCGTCTTCGAGCACGATCTGGAGCAGCGCTTCGGCCTGAAGCTTGGCGAAATAAGAGTTGCCGACAAGCCGCGCGCCTGGCCGCTCGGCCTGACGCTCGCCCGCGCCTTCGTTGCACCGCGCTTCGCGCTGGCCGGCGACGCCGCGCACGGCATCCACCCGATCGCCGGCCAGGGCCTCAATCTGGGCTTCAAGGATGTCGCCGCCCTGGCCGAAGTCGTGGTCGAGGCCGACCGGCTCGGCCAGGATATCGGCGCGCTCGACGTGCTCGAACGCTACCAGCAGTGGCGCCGCTTCGACACGCTGCAGATGGGCATCACCACCGACGTCTTGAACCGGCTCTTCTCCAACGACATCGGCCCGCTGCGCCAGGTCCGCGACATCGGGCTGGGGCTGGTGGAACGCATGCCGAGGCTGAAGGAGTTCTTCATCCGTCAGGCCTCGGGCCTCTCCGGCGACACGCCGAGGCTGCTGAAGGGCGAGGCGATCTGAACGCCTTACTGGCCGAAGCCTAGACGACGGTCGTCATCCACGGGCGGAGCGGGAGCGAAGCGGACGCGAAGACCCGAGGATCCATTCCGTGACTTTAATCACAGGTGCTGCGGAGCAGAATTCTGCACCGCTGCAACGCTTACAGCTCACGGAAGAGACGTTTCGGCCAATCACGAAGTCAGGCGATCTGATCGCCTTGTGGCGCCGTGGCAAATTCAGGTCAGGCCGAGTCGAAAATGGCGGCTTCCGAGAACCGGAGCGGAGCGTACTTGAAGTACGTGAGCACCGGAAGCGCAGGAAGCCACCATTTGCAGGCCGGCCTCACCTGAATTCTAGTTCACCTCGAAGCCCAGCTTCTGCCGCAACCTCAGCATCCGCTGGTCGGCGATCCTGAGGCTCTGCCCGCCGCCTTGCGCGACGCGGTTCAGCATCCTGAGCAGGTCGTCCCGCTCATGCGGATCGAGGCGCTCGCGCAGGAACGGCGCCAGCTTGTCGATGACGATCGTCGTGTCGTCGATCTGCGCGGCGGCCCATTTGGCGTAGACGACCGCCTCGTCGGTCTTCTTCTGGCTGTCCGCGATCTGCGCGATCACCTCGCGAATGACCGCCTCGCGCTGCGGCAGGACCGGACCGTGCTCCGCGACGATCGCGGTGATCAGCGTCGCCGCCGCCACCACCGGATCGTCGATCGCCGTCAGCGGTGAGAGCGCGGCCTGATTGCGCAATTTCTTGCGACGGATGTTGCCCTGGACGCGCCCGACGACATCGGCGACCTCGCGCGCGGCGTCGCTCATATATTTCAGCCGGTACCACCAGATGGCGGCCGCTCCGAGCAGGCCGAGGATGGCGATCAGGAAAGGCATGCCGAATTCCCCCGAAATCGCGGCGACGATAAAAGAAGCGCGGCACCGCTTCAACACGCAACGGTTGCGGCCGGTGAAGAAACCCTGAAGATGATTCCAGCAAGAGACAACTTCAACCGGCGTCGCGCCCATGCTGACCGGCGGCTATGACCCCGGGACGTCGTAGATCGCCCTGATCTCGACCGTACCGAGCTCCGCCAGCGGGATCTTGGCCGCGATGTCGAGCGCTTCGTCGAGATCGGCAGCCTCGACCATGACGAAGCCCAGCAATTGCTCCTTGGTCTCGGCGAAAGGGCCGTCGGTCACCAGCACCTTGCCCTTGCGCCGCCGGAGCGATTTCGACGTCTTCACCGACTGCAGCGCCTGCGCGATGACCAGCTTGCCTTGCCGGTCGAGCTCCCGATCATAGCCGAGCGAGTCGGCATCGAGCTTGGCCATGCGCTCTGGGGTCAGCGCGTAGAGGTCCTTTTCCTCGCCATAGACCAGCAGCACATATTTCATTTCGAGCTTCCTTTCGTCGATGAATTATAGGAGGCGACGGTGTCGGTTTTGCCTGCCGTCGCCGCATGGTCGAGCAGGCATGTCGCGATGCCGATGATGGCGATGGCGGCCGCCAGCCGGCCGAAGCCAAGCGCCGGCGGATCGAGCCAGAACTCTTCAAGTCGCCTCCCTTTTCGCTCGGGCTTTCCCCAGACCGCAAGAAACAGATTGTCCATCTTAACCTCCATCGGCCGGGAGTGGCCGCCCGCAGGACGGTCGGGCAGACGGGAAGTCGACATTTTTGCATGCTCTTTTTTTGAGAATTTTCGAAGCGCCTCGCGCAAGCACAATCATGCCGGGCCATGGATGGTCTTCCGCCGCGCCCGCGCTATAGTTCCTGAGAACGTCGGCGCCCGCCGGCGCAAACCCCGACAAGGCAGGAGGATTCCATGGACCGCACCGCAAACGCCGTCTGGAAAGGCAATCTGAAGGAAGGCAACGGCACGCTGGACACCCAGAGCGGCACCTTGAAGGGCACACCCTATTCGTTCAAGGCGCGTTTCGAGGACGAGAGCGGCAAATCCGGCACCAATCCGGAAGAGCTGATCGCCGCCGCGCATGCCGGCTGCTACGCCATGCAGCTGTCGCACTTCCTCGCCGAAAACGGCACGCCGGCCGCCGAGCTCGACGCCAAGGCGGTGGTGACGCTGGTGCCCGGCACCGGCATCACCGGCAGCGCCATCACCCTGGTCGGCAAGGTGCCGGGCATCGACGCGGCGAAGTTCAAGGAGCTGGCCGAGAAGGCCAAGGCCGAATGCCCGGTGTCGAAGGCGCTGGGGGCGATTAAGGTGTCGTTGGATGCCAGGCTGGGGTGAGAAACTTCTCCGCAAAGGCTGGCGATCCTTCGCCCCCCTCTCTGCCCTGCCGGGCATCTCCCCCTCAAGGGGGGAGATTGGCAGCTTCCGCGCCTTGCTCATCCGGCGCCGTCGGCGGTTGGCGAAAGCCGACGCGACATCTGATCTCCCCCCTTGAGGGGGAGATGTCCGGCAGGACAGAGAGGGGGGCCTCGCACCAACGTTTCTGGTGAGAGCCAGTCTAGCCCCCCAGCGCCTCGATCTTCGCCCGCAACACCGCGACCTCTTCCTCCAGCGCCTTGACCCGCGCCTCGAGGTCGGTGTCCGAAGATGTCGCCGCCGGCTGCCAGGGCGCCGCCGCCACCGCTGCCGCTTCCACCGGACCACTCAGCAGATGCACATAGCGCTCCTCGCGCTGGCCGGGCGCACGTTCGAGCAGCTCGATCAGCGGCGGCCGGCGGCCGATCATCAGGTCTAGATTACCGCGCAGCTCCTCGATCGAGGCAAAGCGCGCCATGCGTTCCGAACGGGCGAGCAATTCATGAGCCGTCTGCGCGCCGCGCAACAGCAGCAGCCCGATCACCGCGATCTGCGGCGTGGTCAGCGAAAAGCGCTGCGCCATCAGATGCTCGTAGCGCTCGACGCGCGAGGCAAAGGCCTGGCGCACGAGGCCTTTCTGCTCGAGCGTGCTCAAGGCCCGCCGGACCTCCGCCAGCTCCAGCGCCATCACCGGCTCGCGCGCCGTCTTCTGGTTGGCGGCTTGGTGCGCGCCGTTGAGCGTCAGCGGATAGACGTCCGGCGTCAGTTCCTTCTTCTCGATCAGCGAGCCCAGCACACGCGCTTCGACGGGTGAGAGGATGGGGAGATCGGTCATGGGTTGCCTATCCTTTCTGACGCTGGCGGGACAGCGCCCCCCTCTGTCCTGCCGGACATCTCCCCCACTTGGGGGGAGATTAGCAGCTTCGCCGACGGCGCCTTATCCTTCAACCTTGGAGATCGGCGAAAGCAGCGGTGACGGCCAATCTCCCCACCTGTGGGGGAGATGTCCGGCAGGACAGAGGGGGGCGCGAAGGATCGCTACCTGCGAGTAAGGCCGCGAGAACTAAACCCTTCTCTCCACCATCATCTTCTTGATCTCGGCGATCGCCTTGGCGGGATTGAGCCCCTTCGGGCAGGCCTGCGCGCAGTTCATGATGGTGTGGCAGCGATAGAGCCGGAACGGGTCTTCGAGATTGTCGAGCCGCTCGCCCGTCGCCTCGTCGCGGCTGTCGATCAGCCAGCGGTACGCCTGCAGCAGCGTGGCCGGGCCGAGATAACGGTCGCCGTTCCACCAATAGCTCGGGCAGGAGGTCGAGCAGCAGGCGCACAGGATGCATTCGTAGAGCCCGTCGAGCTTCTCGCGGTCCTCATGGCTCTGCAGCCATTCCTTGGCGGGCGTCGGCGAGACCGTCTTCAGCCACGGCTCGATCGAGGCGTGCTGGGCGTAGAAATTGGTGAGGTCCGGCACCAGGTCCTTGATCACCGGCATGTGCGGCAGCGGATAGATCTTCACCGCGCCGGAAATGTCCTCGACGCCCTTGGTGCAGGCCAGCGTGTTGGAGCCGTCGATGTTCATGGCGCAGGAGCCGCAAATGCCTTCGCGGCAGGAACGGCGCAGCGTCAGCGTCGGATCGATCTTGTTCTTGATCCACAACAGCGCGTCGAGAACCATCGGCCCGCAATCGTCCATGTCGACGAAATAGGTGTCCATGCGCGGATTCGCGTCATCGTCTGGCGACCAGCGGTAGATGCGGTATTCGCGCAGGTTGGTCGCGCCTTCCGGCTTCGGCCAGGTCTTGCCTTGCTGGACCTTCGAGTTCCTGGGAAGCGTGAGTTCGACCATTACCTGCGGTCCTTTCGGATGACGAGCTTCAGCCCGGACCAGATTTCGTTCACGGCGGCGACCTTGACGTCGACCAGGTCGCGCTTCAGCGCCTCCGACCGGATGACGTCCTCGGTGACGTCGGTCGGCACTTTCGATGCCTTCTTCGGCCAAGAGACCCAGACCATGCCGTCGCGCTTGATCGCCGTCTCGATGCCGGCCAGGCCGTCCTCGACCTCGGCGCGCTGCCGGGTGAAGGCGTGCACGGCATCGTATTTCCGGCTGCCCGAGATCGCCGACCACTCGGCGAGCCGGTCGACGCCGGCAAAGGACACTGCCTTGGTCAGTTCATCGAGTTCCGGCGGCAGCGCGATGAAAGCGGCGACCATGCCGTCCCTGAGGCCAAGCTTGGCCGGGAGCGGCGTGCCGGAATATCCCGTGGTCGCCTGCGCCATGGTCAATACACCCGCGCCTTCGGCGCGATCTTGGCCAGGCTGATGCCGCCGTCCTTCTCCGCCAGCAGCGGCTCGGTATGCACCGGCCTGTAGGTCAGCGTCACCTTGCCGTCCTCGCTCAGATGGGCCAGCGTATGCTTGCGCCAGTTGGCGTCGTCGCGCGCCGAGAAATCCTCGCGCGCATGCGCGCCGCGGCTCTCCTTGCGCGCCTCGGCGCCGTAGACCGTGGTGATGGCGTTAACCATCAGGTTTTCCAGCTCCAGCGTCTCGACGAGGTCGGAATTCCAGATCATCGAGCGGTCGGTGACCTTGATGTCCTTGAGCTCGCCCCAGAGTTCCGAAATGCGCCTGCAGCCGTTCTCCAGCGATTCCTGCGTGCGGAATACGGCGGCGTCTTCCTGCATGGCGCGCTGCATCTTCTCGCGCAGCACGGCCGTCGGCGTCGAGCCGTTGGCATGGCGCAGCCTGTCGAAGCGCTCCATGATCTTCTCGACCGAGGCCGCGTTGGGCGACGGGATCGCCGACTTGCGGTCGATCACATGGCCGGCGCGGATTGCCGCCGCGCGGCCGAACACGACGAGGTCGATCAGTGAGTTGGAGCCGAGCCGATTGGCGCCATGCACCGAGGCGCAGCCGGCCTCGCCCACCGCCATCAGGCCGGGCGACACGCGGTCCGGATTGTCGAAGGTCGGATTGAGCGCCTCGCCCCAGTAATTGGTCGGCACGCCGCCCATATTGTAGTGCACCGTCGGCAGCACCGGGATCGGCTCCTTGGTGAGGTCGACGCCGGCAAAGATCTTGGCCGACTCGGAAATACCCGGCAGCCGCTCGTGCAGCACCGCCGGGTCAAGATGGTCGAGATGCAGGAAGATGTGGTCCTTGTTCTTGCCGACGCCGCGGCCCTCGCGGATCTCCAGCGTCATGCAGCGCGAGACGACGTCGCGCGAGGCGAGGTCCTTGGCCGACGGCGCGTAGCGCTCCATGAAGCGCTCGCCCTCGGAATTGACGAGATAGCCGCCTTCGCCGCGCGCGCCCTCGGTGATCAGGCAGCCGGCGCCGTAGATGCCGGTCGGATGGAACTGCACGAACTCCATGTCCTGCAGCGGCAGCCCGGCCCTGGCCGCCATGCCGCCGCCGTCGCCGGTGCAGGTATGCGCCGAGGTGGCGGAGAAATACGCACGGCCATAGCCGCCGGTCGCCAGCACCACCATCTTGGCCGAGAAGCGGTGGATTGTGCCGTCGTCGAGGTTCCAAGCCATGACGCCGGTGCAGGTGCCGTCCGGCTCCATGATCAGGTCGAGCGCGAAATACTCGATGAAGAACTGCGCGTTGTTCTTCAGCGATTGGCCGTAGAGCGTGTGCAGGATGGCGTGGCCGGTGCGGTCGGCGGCCGCACAGGTGCGCTGCACCGGCGGACCGTCGCCATAGTTCATCATATGGCCGCCGAACGGCCGCTGGTAGATCTTGCCTTCCTCGGTGCGTGAGAACGGCACACCATAATGCTCGAGCTCGTAGACGGCGGCCGGCGCCTCGCGCACCATGTATTCCATGGCGTCGACATCGCCCAGCCAGTCCGAGCCCTTGACGGTGTCGTACATGTGCCATTGCCAGGAGTCCGGCCCCATGTTCGACAGCGAGGCGGCGATGCCGCCTTGCGCCGCGACGGTATGCGAGCGCGTCGGGAAAACCTTGGTGATGCAGGCGGTGCGCAGCCCCTGCTCGGCCATGCCGAGCGTGGCGCGCAGGCCGGCGCCGCCGGCGCCAACGATCACGACGTCGAACTTGTGGTCGACAAAAGTATAGGCGGAAGCCGTGCTGGCTGTATTTGCGTTGGCCAAGACGTCAGCCTCCGAATGCGAGTTTGAGCAGGGCAAACAGCGAAGCGACGCCGACTGCCACGCAGAAGAAGGTGTTGAGCGCGATCAGCGCCAGCTTCATGCCCTCGCCATGCACGTAATCCTCGATGATCACCTGCATGCCGATGCGCATGTGGTAAAGCGGCGAGATCAGCACCAGCCCGAGCATGACCACCACGAACGGGTTCGCAAGCGCCGCCCGCACATCCGTGTAGTCATGGCCGTTGACCGCGATGAGGAAGCCGACGAAGAACAGGATCAAAGGAATGTTGGCGATGGCGGTCAGCCGCTGCCGCCAGAAATGACCGGTGCCCTCGCGGGCCGAACCGAGGCCGCGGACCTTCGCCAGCGGCGTGCGCATGTCCGAATTGTTGGCGCTCATCAGAAAGCTCCCCGCGCCATATAGCCGGCGATCCAGATCAGCAGCGTCAGCACGATCGAGCCGGCGAGCGTCGCCCAAGCGATCCTGGACGCGGTGTGTTTTTCCAGTCCCGCGCCGGTGTCCCAGACGAGGTGGCGCAGCCCGCCCAGCATGTGGTGCATCAGCGCCCAGGTGTAGCCGAAGAGAACAAGTCGGCCGAGCCAGGAGCCGAAGGCCCAGTTGACCCAGTCGAATGCGGCCTGCGAGCTCGAAGCGGCAATCAGCCAGGCCGCCACCAGCAGCGTCCCGAAATAGAGCGCGCCGCCGGTGATGCGATGGATGATCGACATCGTCATCGTGATCGGCGGCCGGTAGATCGTCAGATGCGGCGAGAGCGGCCGTTCACGTCTGGCAACTGCGCGGGTGGCTGGTGATTTGCTCATGGCTCCCCCAGTTCGGCATCCTGAATGCCGAGATGGGAATGCGGCGTTTGCCGCCCCCATTTATGGCATCGGACAGCCGGTTTCTAATGCTCTTTTTGCACCGCGTCAAAGCCGGAAAATCGTTTTGGAAACATCATTTAGTGTGAGAAATTGGCCTTCACGCGCTTCAATCGATTAGCGGCTGTTCCGACGCCGGCGCAGCGTTCGTTGCAGTGCAACAAAGAGCGCTATCTCCGACAAGTCTGCGGCGTCGATCCTCTCTTCATCACCAGCGCTTCGCGTCCGTCGATCACGATTGCGTCATGCGTCGCCGCTTCCTGGTAACGGCTGCTCTGGTTGGTGGGTGAGGCCGCGAATTCCTCGGTCGAGCCGTCCGGGCGGACCAGGCGTAACGACGAGCCGAGATTCTGGATGGTGATCATGCCGCCATTGCCGCATCTATAGTTGGCCGTGCCGATGCCGGACCGCGGCACGGTAAGGTCTGTGACGATCTTGGTTGCGGGCGCGCGGGTTGCGGGGGTCTTGGTCGTTGCAGGTGCCGGCGCGGTTGTAGCTACCGGGGCTGTTGCAGGTATCGGGGGTGTTGCAGCTGCTGGCGGCACCACGGGTGCAGCGGACTGCGGGGCCGGAGCAGTCGAGCCAGCGGGTGGGGCGGCATTCGCCGCCTTCGGCGCGCCGTCCTGCGGCACGCAAGCCGCGGCCGCGAGAAGCAGCGGGATGGTGATCGACACCCGAACCGTGTGGCCAAAGCTCATGCGCTGCCCTTTCGTGTGCGGCACGCTACAGCAATTCCAGGAAAAGTGTGAACGGCTGGGTCGGGCGCCTTCGCGTATCCTTCCGTCCGGAATTGCGTCGAAACAAAGAGATAGGCGGTTGCCCTTTCCGTGAGACGGTGGACCGCTGTAGCCATGCGGCGCCGCAAGATCAAGTTGACCCTGGGTCAGCCGGCTATCCAGGACCGCGCCCGTCGCCTGATGGAGCTCGATCCTCGAAAATTAACCATGTTTCTTAAGAACCGGCGCCGAAAGCCTCCCGCCTCTTAACAAAGGTTAAGAAAGAGTTAATTTCCGAGGCGCGCGATCTGCGCGCCGACCAGGGAGAGCGACATGCGTTCGAATTCACTGCGGATAAGCCTCGCGGCCGCAACGCTGGCCGCGCTGGCGATCGCCGCGCCGGCCGAGGCTGGCTTGCGCCATCACGACCGCGTCTATGCCGATTCCTTCGGCAATCTCGTCATCGACAGCGCCGCCGGCTACAAGCGCATCATCGTCGGCGAAGGCAAGCTAGCGAAAGAACTTTCCCAATACACCGGCGGCCAGCCGGATGTGATCTATGACGATGCGGACGAGGCTGGCGCGCCCGGCTGCTACCAGCCGCCGGTGCTGGTCAAGGGCCGTTCCTATATGTACGGGCTTTCCGACGGCGAGATGCCCAATCTCAATCCTTGCCGCTGAAGGCCGTCGGCGTTCGGCTCCGCCACAGCCTGACACGCGCACGCAATCGCGGCCGGCAAGGCCCGGCCTGTCGTCATTCTAGGGCGAAGCAAGGAGCGGAGCGACGCGCGCAGACCCTAGAATCCATGCCGTTCCATTAAGGCGTTTCGGCGGTTACGGAATTTGCGCCGCAGCATTCTACGACGGAGGTAACGGCATGGATCCTCGGGTCAAGCCCGAGGATGACGAAATTGCAGGAGCTTCGGGCAATCGCGAACGTTGCGATCGCCTTCTGGACTAGCAGGGGGTTGCGCCGGGCCTGGATGTATCAGCCGACGGCGAGCGGCTCGGCAGCGAAGGCGGTTTCAGGTCTCTCATAGGAAAGCCGCACGCTGTCGCGGCCATTCTTCTTGGCTTTGTAGAGCGCCTCGTCGGCGCGCCGCATCAGCGGCATCAGCCCTTCCCTGCCGGAGCGGGCGGCGACGCCGAAGCTGGCGGTCACCCTGACGCCGGGCGGCAGGCCCTCGATCGCGCCGGCCGAATAGAAGGCGCGGATCGCTTCGGCGAAGAGCCTTGCCGCCCCCAGGTCGCTGAGCGGCAGAAGCACGGCGAACTCTTCGCCGCCGATGCGGCCGGCGGCCCCGCGCGCGCCGGTGGCGGAGCGCAGCTTGGCGGCGAAGTCGGCGATCACCCGGTCGCCTGCCTCATGGCCGTGCCGGTCGTTCAGCGCCTTGAAGTGATCGAGATCGGCAAGCACCAGCGCGACGGGAAATCCGGCCTTGCCGCACTCGTCGAGCAACAGGTTCGCCCGCTCCTCGAAGCCGCGGCGATTGAGGATGCCCGAGAGCGGGTCGGTATGGGTCTCGTCCTTCAGCGCCCTCATCACATCGAGCGCCGCCGCCGTGAACAGGCAAAGCGCGGTCAGCAGCGACAACAGCGCGTGCGAAAGCAGCGCGGTCGTCCAGTAGGACGATCCGTAGAAGCCGTCATAGCTGGGGAACGGCCCGTGCGCGATGACGACAACCAGCGTGCGGGCGATGAAGTTCAGCCCCGAAAGCAGCGACAGCACGAGCAGGATTTTCTCGGTTGGGCCGTTGTGGCGCACCGTTCTCAGCTCGGCGCCGACCAGCAGGCTGAGCGCGCCGAAGCCGAAATTCATCGCAAGCACGCGCCAGGTGAGGTCCGGCTGGACGAACATGAACCAGATGAAGGCGGCGAGCCCGCCGCCGGTCACGATGCCGATCCCGACATAGGGCACGCGCCGCCCGTAGCGCGCGATGATCGCGCTGGCGAGGCAGCAGGCCGCGATCGTGAAGCAGATGTTGGAAACGAGCTTGGTCAGCGCCACGCCGATCGGAAGCGTGAAATATTGCAGCAGGAAACCCGGCGCCGACAGGCAGTAGCTCGCGCCGAGCACAGCCAGATACGGTCGATGGCGCTGATAGGACCACAGCACGAGGAACGCAGCGCCAAGCGCCAGCGCTATCGTCGGATTGAGCAGCGCTATGAGCAGACCGGTGTCCAAAAGACTGCGACTTTTCCCAACTTACCCAACGGGAGATACTAGGACGCAAGCCCAAACAAGCGGTTAAGTCTCGATAGATACATCGCATGCCACGCGGAACCGGCCTGCCGGAGCGGCGTTGTCCGGCCAGACAGGAGACGCCAGACGGGAGACGATCGAGATGGCGGGCACGATCACTTTGACGAACCACGATGAAATCCGCTCCTGGGCGGCGGCGCGCGCCGGCTTCCCGGCCATCGTCGACGTCTCGCCCGAAGCCGGAACGCAGCCCATGCTGCGGCTGGTTTTTGGGCAGCAGGCCTATGAAGACACCGACCGCCCGGAGCGTCCGATCAACAGCGGCGGCTACGAACTCGTGGAGTGGGACGAGTGGTTCAGGATCTTTGACGAGCGGCAGCTGGCCTTGGTCGTCGCCGCCGACGAGCCCGGCCGGCGCGAGGAGTTTCACGAGATCATTCGCAGATAGATCGCTGAAAGCAAAAGGCCCGGACGTCGTGTCCGGGCCCTTGTTGAGAGACGCGGCCGGCTGTTACTTCCAGTCGCGGATGTCGACGAAGTGGCCGGCGATCGCCGCGGCCGCCGCCATGGCCGGCGACACCAGATGAGTGCGGCCCTTGAAGCCCTGCCGGCCCTCGAAATTACGGTTCGAGGTCGAGGCGCAGCGTTCATGCGGCTTCAGCCGGTCGTCGTTCATGGCCAGGCACATCGAGCAGCCCGGCTCGCGCCAGTCGAAGCCGGCGGCGACGAAGATCTTGTCGAGGCCCTCGGCCTCCGCCTGTTCCTTGACCAGGCCCGAACCCGGCACGATCATGGCATTGACGCGCGGATTGACCTTCTTGCCCTCGACCACCTTGGCTGCGGCGCGCAAGTCCTCGATGCGGCCATTGGTGCAGGAACCGATGAAGACGCGGTCGAGCTCGATGTCGGTGATCTTGGTTCCGGGCGTCAGCCCCATATAGTCGAGCGCGCGGATCTTCGAGCTGCGCTTGTTCTCGTCCGCGATCTCTTGCGGATCGGGCACGGTACCCTGCACCGAGACGACGTCCTCGGGCGAAGAACCCCAGGAGACGATCGGCGGCAGTTTCTGCGCGTCGAGCACCACGACCTTGTCGAAATGCGCGCCTTCGTCGGACTGCAGGGTCTTCCAATAGGCGAGCGCCGCATCCCAGGCGGCGCCCTTCGGGGCGCGCGGCTTGTCCTTGACATAGGCGAAGGTCGTCTCGTCCGGCGCGATCAGGCCGGCGCGGGCGCCGCCTTCGATCGACATGTTGCAGATCGTCATGCGGCCTTCCATCGACAGCGAGCGGATCGCTTCGCCGGCATATTCGATGACGTAGCCGGTGCCGCCGGCGGTGCCGATCTCGCCGATGATGGCGAGGATGATGTCCTTGGCGGTGACGCCTTCCGGCAGCTGGCCGTCGACGCGCACCAGCATGTTCTTGGCCTTGCGCTGGATCAGCGTTTGCGTCGCCAGCACATGCTCGACCTCGGACGTGCCGATGCCATGCGCAAGCGCGCCGAACGCGCCATGCGTGGAGGTATGGCTGTCGCCGCAGACGATGGTCATGCCGGGCAGCGTGAAGCCTTGCTCGGGCCCGATGATGTGGACGATGCCTTGGCGGACATCGTTCTCGGAATAATATTCGATGCCGAAATCCTTGGCGTTCTTGGCCAGCGCCTCGACCTGGATGCGGCTTTCCTCGTTCTTGATGCCGAACTTGCGCTCGGGCGAGGTCGGCACGTTATGGTCGACCACGGCCAGCGTCTTTTCCGGATGCCGGACTTTTCTGCCGCTCATGCGCAGGCCTTCGAAGGCCTGCGGGCTGGTGACCTCGTGCACGAGGTGGCGGTCGATATAGAGCAGGCAGGTGCCGTCGTCCTGGCGGTCGACCGTGTGGTCGTCGAAGATCTTGTCGTAGAGGGTGCGCGGTGCGCTCATGTGCGTAAATCCGTCGATATGATAATGGGAAAGGGACGCCGGCAATCCGGCGCGACGACTGCGATCGGTCGGTTCAGCGAAGTCGGCTGGTGAGAGCGCCGCAGACGCGCGCGGAGAAACGCGACGGCAGGCGCTTTCTGTCCTGCAGCACGAAACCCTTATAGGCCGGATCGCTGAAAAGCTTTTCCATGGCGCGGTAGATAGCAATGTTTTGCCTTTTCGGCAATTAGCGGCCGGAACCTGGTTCCTCGCCCCACGAAGTGGGGAGAGGTGGCCCGGCGAAGCCGGGACGGAGAG
>NZ_JAIUHI010000035.1:0-22217 GCF_020165035.1 Mesorhizobium sp. CA6
CCGACCACCAAGACGACCTGCACGGGCGTTGAGATGTTCCGCAAGCTGCTCGACCAGGGCCAGGCCGGCGACAACATTGGCGCGCTGCTGCGCGGCGTCGACCGTGAAGGTGTGGAGCGCGGCCAGGTTCTGGCCAAGCCCGGCACGGTCAAGCCGCACAAGAAGTTCGTGGCCGAAGCCTACATCCTGACCAAGGACGAGGGCGGCCGTCACACGCCGTTCTTCACCAACTACCGTCCGCAGTTCTACTTCCGCACGACGGACGTGACGGGCATCGTGACGCTGCCGGCCGGCACCGAGATGGTGATGCCCGGCGACAACATCACCGTCGACGTCGAGCTGATCGTGCCGATCGCGATGGAAGAGAAGCTGCGCTTCGCCATCCGTGAAGGCGGCCGCACCGTCGGTGCCGGCATCGTCGTCACCATCAAGGAATAATCGATCCGGCTTTTGCCGGTTCGGCAGGAAAGGGCGGTCTTCGGGCCGCCCTTTTGTTTGAAGCAGTGCTGCCAGGCCCTGTTCAATTCTGTTGCAACCATCGTCGCCGCAACTAGTATGGGTTGCGCCGAGGGGCTTGCCAGACGTGGTTTCAACATTCCGTTCAAAGACCATGCGGTGTTGGCGCGAGCTGCTTCGGCTGGGATTGGCCGCTGCCGCAGGGCTGGCCACCCTCAACGCCGCCGCGAAGGAGACACCTCAGGACTACGGTCCGGCGATGCGTTTCGTCGTCGTGCGTAGCAGCGCGCCGGGCTGCGAGCCGAACTGCCCGGAATGGATTTCTGCCGAAGGCACGATCGAGGCCGGCACGCCGGCGCTACTGAAACGCCTGCTGAAGACGCTCGGCGGGCGGCAATTGCCCATCGTCGTCAATTCTCCCGGCGGCAATGTCGATGCCGCGTTGCAGCTTGGCCGCATGGTCCGCAAGAACAAGCTCGATATCGCGGTCGGCATCACGGAATTTTCCGGCTGCTCGCCGGGGACGAAAAATTGCCGGGACAATGACGGCAGGGGTCAGCCCTATTCCGGCGTCGCTTACGACAGCGGTGCGATGTGCAATTCGGCCTGTCCGCTGATGTTTGCCGGCGGCATCCACCGTGTCGTCGGCGAATGGGCCTATCTCGGCGTCCATCAGATCACCACCACCTACCAGCGCGAAAAACTGCTCTACCGCACCACCTACCGGGTTGTGAACGGCAAGAAGAAGATCATCGGCACCAAGATCGTCAGCCGCAAGAATGCCGGCAGCTACAAGACCTATGAGATGAGCAAGGCGATCGAGAAGCGGCTGTCGGCCTATTTGACGGAGATGGGCGTCGAGCAGGGCGTGCTGGGCGTGATGAAGGCCACACCTGCCAGCGACATCAGGCAGATCGAGCCCGATGACATGCTGGAGATGAAGCTCGTGACCAGCCTCGATTCGCTCGATCTGCTGACCGAGAGAACCATTTGCCAGCGCCATCCGGCACCGGCGAATTGTCGCGAGATTCCCGCGAACGGCGCGCCCGTCGCGGTCGCGGCAGTAGAGGCCGGACCTTCTTATACAGCGCCGGCGCCGCCGCCGACACCGCAAGCCCACGAACAGCAGATGCGTTTCGTTCTTGTTCGCGGCAGCAACCCGCTCTGCAATCCCGATTGTCCGGAATGGATTTCGGCGGAAGGCACGATCGCTGCAGATACGGCCGACAAGCTGCGCCAACTGCTCGATACGATCCGTGAGCGCCGGTTGCCGGTCGTAATCAACTCGCCGGGTGGAGATGTGCAGGCTGCGCTCGCCGCGGGCAGGCTGATCCGCGAGCACGGCTTGGATATCGCGGTCGCGCGAACGGATTTTCTCGACTGCGATCCGGGCGCCGTGGGGTGCGTCGCGGCCGACGGTCTCCATGCCGGGCTCACCATGGATGCCGGCGCCGAATGCGACGCCGCCTGCGCGGTGATGGTCGCCGGCGGCGTCCGGCGCCTCGTTGGCGCCGGTGCGCACTTCCTCGTGCATTCCATGGGCATGGAAGACAAGGTCAGGGCCTATCTCGACGAGATGGCGGTCGGCTCGGGCTTTTTCGCCGCCATGCAGTCGGCCGAATATGCAAAGCACAGGAACTCAGCCGGGACGAACTGAAGGCATTCGGGCTGACGACCGGACCGCAATCAGTGGACGCGCTGACGGGCGCCACCATTTGCAGATCCGCACCCAGGCCGGACAATTGCCGGGCTCTTCCGTCCGCCGATGCCGAGGCGAAGGCGCCGGCGAAGCTGTAGATCAGGATGACGTTTCGGTGAATCGCCATCCTGATCTAACTCTTTGTTGGAGCATGATCTTCTCCGAAAACCGGTTTCCACTTTTTGCATTCGCTGACCTTCGGTTCGGGATCATGCTCTAGCTGCGCACTGGCCATCGAGGCAGGTTGAGCGGGGCAGGGCGCTGCCGCTATCTTGCTGTATGCACAGGGAGGAGCGGCGATGAGCGAGGACATCCCGACTTTGTACGAATGGGCCGGCGGCAGCGAGGCGCTGAACCGGCTGACCCGGACCTTTTATGACAAGGTGGCGGCGGATCCGGTCGTCGGGCCGGTGTTCAGGATGATGTCGCCGGATCACCCGCCGCATGTCGCCGCCTTCATCGGCGAGGTCTTCGGCGGCCCTAAAACCTACAGCGAGAAGCATGGCGGCCATCGCGAGATGGTGATGCATCATCTCGGCAAGCATCTGACCGAGGAGCAGCGCCGCCGCTGGATCAGTCTCCTTGCCGACGCGGCGGATGAGGTCGACCTGCCCGATGACCCCGAGTTCCGCTCGGCCTTCATGGGTTATGTCGAGTGGGGATCGCGGCTGGCGAAGATGAACTCGAATCTGGGCGAGACCTGCGATCCCGAGACCGAGCCGATGCCCGCCTGGGGCTGGGGCGTGCCGGGCGGGCCATACAAGCCGCCGGCCGGCAAGTCGTAGGCGCGGGGGTTGTTTGGCGAGCGCGATCGGTCGCCAGCGGTAATGGAATCCAGATTTCCGGCAAAGGGTTTCAAAACCACTGCAGAGTGCTCTTTACAGAGCGCACGGAAGCTTTTAGGAAGCGCCTGCGCCGAACAAGCGCATGCACGGGCATAGCTCAGTTGGTAGAGCGGCGGTCTCCAAAACCGCAGGTCGTAGGTTCGAGCCCTGCTGCCCGTGCCATTCCTTCAAGAGGGCAGGCATCTGGCAACCGCCCTCTCGATCGCCGAAATCAGCCTTTTCTTCCGCGCGTCTGCCCCCTTGCGGTCATCCGCCTGCCAGCCCGTGTCGCAGGCTCTTGCCGCCTGGTGGCGAGATCGTTGCGCCTTAAGACCAACGATGTAAGATTTCGTCCCTAGTGCTTGACTGCAACCGCCGTTCTTAGGCCCCAAGCAGGGATGTAACTCACCCCTTTCTTGACGCAATGTAGGTGGCGGGTCTTGATAGCCGAGGGCGCAAAGAGCGACACCTCTTTCTGGTGGGAGGACAAAATGCATCCCCTTGTCATCGACGCGAAGCCTCAACCTATTTCGATTGATCTTGCTAACGCTGCAGTTCTCGTCGTGGACATGCAGAATGACTTCGGCTCGCAAGGTGGAATGTTCGACAGAGCCGGGATCGATATCTCCGGGATTCAACGGGCTGTCGGCCCTACGGCCAGAGTAATAGCTACCGCTCGCGGTTTGAGAGTGCCCGTTATCTATCTGAAGATGGGGTATTGTTCCGACCTCTCGGACCTCGGAACATCGGACGCCCCCAATCGTCTCCGACATCTCCAGATCTTTGGGGTCGGTGAGAGCATGATGGCCCCGGATGGCAGCGAGAGCCGGATTCGAAGGCGATCGAGGAGCGAGTTCAGGGACGTCTTGAACTGGCCGAATGAGCTGGCGAGGCGGCGTATCGCCACGATCCGCGCCTTCTCTTCCGGTAGCCACGTCGTCGACCCCGAACCTGTCAAGATCTCCAGCCGACGGACCGGTTCCTCGCTCCTGGATCTAAGCTTAATCTCTGAAATCGTCATATGTCGAGGCCTTCAAGGCTCCGCAGCGGCCGCTCCGGCGTTGAAAATCGGCGGACGGCTTGCCATATGGCGGGAATTGGGGCATAAGCCCCGTATAGCCGGGACGGGACGACTGGATGGTTCCGAGGCGGCGTTGAGACATAAAGCGGACCCTTGCCACTTGCGTGGATTAAGAATCGGTTTTATGTAGACAAGACAGACACGCGACGCGTGGAGCTGGGAAGCCGGCTTTACGCGTCTGATTTGCGTGGGTGAAATAGCGGCGCTGATTCGCGCCGCATGGAGCCCAGGCGGCACGTCCCGGTCAGCGGGATCATCCAGGAGGCCCGGCCAACGGGTCTCGAAAACAGGCGGCGCATGGCTTCGAAAACCACTAATCCCTTCACCTTTCTCCAGCAGGTTCGCGCGGAGACGGCCAAGGTGACATGGCCTTCGCGGCGCGAAACCATGATCTCGACCGTGATGGTCCTGATATTCGCGGTGATCGCGATGCTGTTCTTCTTCGCTGCCGATATTCTGATGGGCTATGCGATCGAGTGGATCCTGGGTCTCGGGCATTAATTCGGCGGATTACGGAGAGGTCGTGAAATGACTGCGCGGTGGTATATCGTCCACGCCTATTCGAACTTCGAGAAGAAGGTCGCCGAGGACATCGAGAACAAGGCCAAGCAGAAGGGCTTGTCCGGGGACATTGAGCAGATCGTGGTCCCGACCGAGAAGGTCGTCGAGATCCGTCGCGGCCGCAAGGTTGATGCCGAGCGCAAGTTCTTCCCGGGCTATGTGCTCTTGAAGGCCAATCTGACCGACGCCGTGTTCTCGCTGGTCAAGAACACGCCGAAGGTCACCGGCTTCCTGGGCGACTCCAAGCCCGTGCCGATCACCGAGACGGAGGCGCAGCGCATCCTGAACCAGGTCCAGGAAGGCGTCGAGCGGCCGAAGCCTTCGGTCACCTTCGAGATCGGCGAGGCTATCCGCGTTTCGGACGGTCCTTTCGCGTCGTTCAACGGCGTCGTCCAGGAGGTGGATGAGGAGCGGGCTCGCCTCAAGGTGGAGGTTTCGATCTTCGGGCGCGCCGTGCCCGTCGATCTGGAGTTCGGGCAGGTCGAAAAGGGCTGATCCGCATACCCGCGCCCGAAAGGGCGTCGGGATACCGCGCCGCAAGGCGTCGGGAGGCGGCGTGAACAGACGCCGCATGAACGGGTGGGAGGCGAAGGCGGCATAGCCGGCCGTCGGAACCGCACCACCAGACTGCAACCGCCGCGTTTCCCGGGTAACGGGGCCGGCATGAGAAAAGGCAGGAATAGAGATGGCTAAAAAAGTTGCAGGCCAGCTCAAGCTCCAGGTTGCCGCGGGCTCGGCCACGCCGTCGCCCCCGATCGGCCCGGCGCTTGGTCAGCGCGGCATCAACATCATGGAATTCTGCAAGGCGTTCAACGCGCAGACCCAGGAGCTCGAGAAGGGATCGCCGATCCCGGTCGTCATCACCTACTACCAGGACAAGTCGTTCACCTTCGTCATGAAGACGCCGCCGGTGAGCTACTTCCTGAAGAAGGCCGCCAACCTGAAGTCGGGCTCCAAGGAGCCGGGCAAGGTCAAGGCCGGCACGATCAGCCGCGACAAGGTGCGCGCGATCGCCGAGCAGAAGATGAAGGACCTGAACGCAAACGACGTCGAGGCGGCCATGCGCATGGTCGAGGGCTCCGCCCGCTCGATGGGCCTGGAAGTGGTGGGCTAAGATCATGGCAAAGATTGCAAAGCGTGTTGCCAAGAGCCGCGAAGGCATCGATCCGAACAAGGCTTACGCCCTCTCCGAGGCGCTACAGCTGCTCAAGGACCGGTCCAAGGTGAAGTTCGACGAAACCGTCGAGATCGCGATGAACCTCGGTGTCGATCCGCGCCATGCCGACCAGATGGTCCGCGGCGTGGTCAATCTGCCGAACGGCACCGGCCGCTCGGTGCGTGTCGCGGTGTTCGCGCGTGGCGACAAGGCCGAGGAAGCCAAGGCCGCCGGCGCCGATATCGTCGGCGCCGAGGACCTTGTCGACATCGTCCAGAAGGGCACGATCGATTTCGACCGCTGCATCGCCACGCCGGACATGATGCCGCTGGTCGGTCGTCTGGGTAAGGTTCTGGGCCCGCGCGGCATGATGCCGAACCCGAAGGTCGGCACTGTGACCACCGATGTGGCCGCGGCCGTCAAGGCTTCGAAAGGCGGCGCCGTCGAGTTCCGCGTCGAGAAGGCCGGCATCGTCCAGGCCGGCGTCGGCAAGGTCTCGTTCGACGTCAAGGCGCTGGAAGAAAATGTCCGCGCCTTCGCCGACGCGGTGACCAAGGCCAAGCCCGCGGGCGCCAAGGGCAACTACGTCAAGAAGGTGTCGGTCACCTCGACGATGGGCCCTGGCCTCAAGCTCGACATCGCGACGCTCGCCGCGTCGTAAGTGTCGGCCGATCGGGTAAGGCCGATCGCTAGGGCATGATCCTGAAAAGCGGGAACATGCTCCAGCAAGAAAGAATTCCGGACCGCCGATCCGTCGGCGGCCCGGTACCCGGAAGCCGAAAGGTTTCCGGATATCCTGTCCGAGATTGCAGGCGGCCCAAAAGCCTTAATTCGATTGGGCCTGCATGAGACGGGTGAAGACCCGACAAAGGAGCCAGGCTCCAATGAAAGGTTCGAACCGTGTTTGCCTTTTGTCTGCGCACTATCCGGCGTGCCGGCTGGTGTGGCGAAAGGGGGCAGGATCCTCGAGCGTCGTTCGGGAGATCCGTTACTGGATGGCCCGGCCGGCAAAAGGCAACCGACGCCTGACCTCGTCAATGGGGCAGGGGTCAACTGGAGATAGGCAGTGGACAGAGCGGAAAAACGCGAACTCGTCACGGGCCTGAATGATGCGTTTTCAAGCGCTGGTTCAGTCGTCGTGGCCCACTACGCCGGTATCACCGTCGCGCAAATGAACGACCTTCGGTCGAAGATGCGCGCCGCCGGTGGCACCGTCAAAGTCGCGAAGAACCGTCTCGCCAAGATCGCTCTTCAGGGCACGGACTCCGCATCGATCATCGATCTGTTCAAGGGACAGACGCTGGTCGCTTATTCGGAGGATCCGATTGCGGCGCCGAAGGTCGCGTCCGATTTCGCCAAGGGGAATGACAAGTTGATCATTCTCGGTGGCGCGATGGGTGCGACCTCGCTCGACGCCGACGGTGTGAAGGCACTCGCCACACTACCGTCGCTCGACGAGCTGCGCGCCAAGCTGGTTGGCATGATCGCCACGCCGGCTACCCGGATCGCCCAGATCGTCAATGCGCCCGCGGCTTCGGTCGCGCGTGTCATCGGCGCTTACGCCCGGAAGGACGAGGCGGCATGAGGCCGTTCCTCGCTGTCAACAACACACGTTCGAACCTAGTGAAGGAATACAAAAATGGCTGATCTTGCAAAGATCGTAGACGACCTTTCGAAGCTGACCGTCCTCGAGGCGGCCGAGCTGTCGAAGCTCCTGGAAGAGAAGTGGGGCGTTTCGGCCGCCGCTCCGGTGGCGGTTGCCGCTGCCGGCGGCGCTGGTGCCGCTGCCGCTGCTCCGGCTGAAGAGAAGACGGAATTCGACGTCGTTCTCGCCGATGCCGGCGCCCAGAAGATCAACGTCATCAAGGAAGTCCGCGCCATCACCGGCCTTGGCCTCAAGGAAGCCAAGGACCTGGTCGAAGCGGCTCCGAAGCCGGTCAAGGAAGGCGTTTCCAAGGCCGACGCCGACAAGTTCAAGGCTCAGCTGGAAGCAGCTGGCGCCAAGGTCGAGCTGAAGTAAGCCTGTTAGGCGAGGGCGGACGGTCTCGCGCCGTCCGCCCCCTCCCTTGGACTGAGGGAGGGTTCTGTCACGCGAGACGTTTGAAAACCTCTTTCCTGAGGGCCGAAAAGCGGCCTTCCGGAAACGGGTTTTCTCCCGTTTTAGCCGGTAGCCGCCAAGCGATTGGCCCAAGAAATTGGCAGGGGCGGCCGGAAAAACAGATAGGGGCAGCCGCCGAGGCAGCCCGTTGGTGCAAGGCGAGCCGCGGCGAGGTTCGTCCCGAGTTTATAGCTAAGGAGCGACGATGGCCCAGACCCAGACTTTCAATGGCCGCAGACGCGTACGCAAGTTCTTCGGAAAGATCCCGGAAGTTGCGGAGATGCCGAACCTCATTGAGGTCCAGAAGGCATCCTATGACCAGTTCCTGATGGTGGACGAGCCCAAGGGCGGCCGTCCGGACGAAGGACTGCAGGCCGTTTTCAAGTCGGTCTTCCCGATCTCCGACTTTTCCGGCTCCTCGATGCTGGAGTTCGTGAAGTACGAGTTCGAGGCACCGAAATTCGACGTTGACGAGTGCCGTCAGCGCGACCTGACCTATGCGGCGCCGCTGAAGGTGACGCTGCGCCTCATCGTGTTCGATATCGACGAGGATACCGGCGCCAAGTCGATCAAGGACATCAAGGAGCAGGACGTCTACATGGGCGACATGCCGCTCATGACGTCGAACGGCACCTTCATCGTCAACGGCACCGAGCGCGTCATCGTCTCGCAGATGCACCGTTCGCCGGGCGTCTTCTTCGACCATGACAAGGGCAAGTCGCACTCGTCGGGCAAGCTTCTGTTTGCCGCGCGCGTCATTCCCTATCGCGGTTCGTGGCTCGACATCGAGTTCGACTCCAAGGATGTCGTGCACGCCCGCATCGACCGCCGCCGCAAGATTCCGGTGACGTCGCTGCTGATGGCGCTCGGCATGGACGGCGAGGAGATCCTGTCGACCTTCTACAACAAGATCACCTATAAGCGCGCCGGCGACCACTGGCGGATTCCGTTCAACGTCGAGCGTTTCCGCGGCCTCAAGGCCGTCGGCGACCTGGTCGACGCCGACACCGGCGAGATCGTGGTCGAGCAAGGCAAGAAGATCACCGCCCGCCAGGCACGTCAGCTCGGCGAGAAGGGTCTCAAGGCCATCAAGGCGACCGACGAGGACCTGCTTGGCAACTACCTTGCCGAGGACATCGTCAACTACGGCACCGGCGAGATCTTCCTGGAAGCCGGCGACGAGATCGACGACAAGACGCTGAAGGTGCTGCTCAGCACCGGCGAGGACGAGATCCAGATCCTGGACATCGACCACGTTAATGTCGGCGCCTACATCCGCAACACGCTCAACGTCGACAAGAACGAGAGCCGCCAGGACGCGCTGTTCGACATCTACCGTGTCATGCGCCCGGGCGAGCCGCCGACGCTCGAGACGGCCGAAGCCATGTTCAATTCGCTGTTCTTCGACAGCGAGCGCTACGATCTGTCGGCCGTAGGCCGCGTCAAGATGAACATGCGCCTCGAGCTCAAGGCCGAGGACACCGTGCGCGTCCTGCGCAAGGAAGATATCCTGGCCGTGGTCAAGACGCTGGTCGAGCTGCGTGACGGCAAGGGCGAGATCGACGACATCGACAATCTCGGCAACCGCCGCGTGCGTTCGGTCGGCGAGTTGATGGAGAACCAGTACCGCGTCGGCCTGCTGCGCATGGAGCGCGCGATCAAGGAACGCATGTCCTCGATCGAGATCGACACGGTTATGCCGCAGGACCTGATCAACGCCAAGCCGGCGGCCGCCGCCGTGCGCGAGTTCTTCGGTTCCTCGCAGCTGTCGCAGTTCATGGACCAGACCAATCCGCTGTCGGAGATCACTCACAAGCGTCGCCTGTCGGCGCTTGGACCGGGCGGTCTGACGCGCGAGCGCGCCGGCTTCGAGGTGCGCGACGTGCATCCGACGCATTACGGCCGCATCTGCCCGATCGAGACGCCGGAAGGCCCGAATATCGGTCTGATCAACTCTTTGGCCACTTTCGCGCGTGTCAACAAGTACGGCTTCATCGAAAGCCCATACCGCAAGATCGTGGGCGGCAAGCTGACCAACGAGGTTGTCTATCTGTCGGCGATGGAAGAGGCCAAGCACTATGTCGCGCAGGCCAACGCCGAGCTCGACAAGAACGGCAGCTTCGTTGACGAGTTCGTCATTTGCCGTAATGCCGGCGAAGTGATGATGGCGCCTCGCGAGAACGTCGACCTGATGGACGTCTCGCCAAAGCAGATGGTGTCCGTCGCGGCGGCGCTCATCCCGTTCCTCGAGAACGACGACGCCAACCGCGCGCTGATGGGCTCGAACATGCAGCGTCAGGCCGTGCCGCTGGTGCGCGCCGAAGCGCCGTTCGTCGGCACCGGCATGGAGCCGGTCGTCGCCCGTGACTCGGGCGCTGCCATCGGCGCCCGCCGCGGCGGCGTGGTCGACCAGGTGGACGCCACCCGTATCGTCATCCGCGCCACGGAAGATCTCGATCCCGGCAAGTCCGGCGTCGATATCTACCGGCTGATGAAGTTCCAGCGTTCGAACCAGAACACCTGCATCAACCAGCGTCCGCTGGTGCGCATGGGCGACCGCGTCAACAAGGGCGACATCATTGCCGACGGTCCGTCGACCGAGCTCGGCGATCTGGCGCTCGGCCGCAACGTGCTGGTCGCGTTCATGCCGTGGAACGGCTACAATTACGAGGACTCGATCCTGCTCTCCGAGCGCATCGTGGCCGACGACGTCTTCACCTCGATCCACATCGAGGAGTTCGAGGTCATGGCGCGCGACACCAAGCTCGGGCCGGAGGAAATCACGCGAGACATTCCGAACGTTTCGGAAGAGGCGCTGAAGAACCTCGACGAGGCCGGCATCGTCTATATCGGTGCTGAAGTGCAGCCGGGCGACATCCTGGTCGGCAAGATCACGCCGAAGGGCGAAAGCCCGATGACGCCGGAAGAAAAGCTCCTGCGCGCCATCTTCGGCGAAAAGGCCTCGGACGTTCGCGACACCTCCATGCGCATGCCTCCGGGCACCTTCGGCACGGTCGTCGAAGTGCGCGTCTTCAACCGCCACGGCGTGGAGAAGGACGAGCGCGCGATGGCAATCGAGCGCGAAGAGATCGAGCGTCTGGCCAAGGACCGCGACGACGAGCAGGCGATCCTCGACCGCAACGTCTATGCGCGTCTTTCCGACGTGCTGGTCGGCAAGGAGGCGATCGCCGGACCGAAGGGCTTCAAGAAGGGCTCGAAGCTGTCGAAGGACACGCTCGACGAGTATCCGCGTTCGCAGTGGTGGCAGTTCGCCGTGGAGAACGAGAAGCTCCAGGGCGAGCTCGAGGCTCTGCGCGGCCAGTATGACGAGTCCAAGAAGGCGCTCGAGCAGCGCTTCATGGACAAGGTCGAGAAGGTGCAGCGCGGCGACGAAATGCCTCCGGGCGTCATGAAGATGGTCAAGGTCTTCGTGGCGGTGAAGCGCAAGATGCAGCCGGGCGACAAGATGGCCGGCCGTCACGGCAACAAGGGTGTCGTGTCGCGCATCGTTCCGGTCGAGGACATGCCTTTCCTCGAGGACGGCACGCATGCCGATATCGTGCTCAACCCGCTGGGTGTGCCGAGCCGCATGAATGTCGGCCAGATTCTGGAGACGCATCTGGGCTGGGCTTGCGCCGGCATGGGCAGGAAGATCGGCGAGCTGATCGACGCGTACAAGGGTGGCGGCGACATCAAGCCGCTGCGCAAGACGCTGGAAAGCTTCATGCCGGCCAATGACCGCAACGAGCCGATCCGCGAGTATGATGACGAGAGCATCGTTCGCCTGAGCGAGCAGATGCGCCGCGGCGTTTCGATCGCGACCCCGGTGTTCGACGGCGCGCATGAGGCCGACATCAACACCATGCTGGAGCAGGCTGGCCTGCACACCAGCGGTCAGTCGCAGCTCTATGACGGCCGCACCGGCGAGCCGTTCGATCGCAAGGTGACGATGGGCTATATCTATATGCTCAAGCTGCATCACCTGGTGGACGACAAGATCCACGCGCGTTCGATCGGTCCGTACTCGCTTGTCACCCAGCAGCCGCTGGGCGGCAAGGCGCAGTTCGGCGGCCAGCGCTTCGGCGAAATGGAGGTCTGGGCGCTCGAAGCCTACGGCGCGGCCTACACGCTGCAGGAAATGCTGACGGTGAAGTCGGACGACGTCGCCGGCCGCACCAAGGTCTACGAGGCGATCGTGCGCGGCGACGACACGTTCGAGGCGGGCATCCCCGAGAGCTTCAACGTTCTCGTCAAGGAAATGCGCTCGCTCGGCCTCAATGTGGAGCTGGAGAACACCCAGGTCGAAGAGACCCCGACGCGTCTGCCCGACGCAGCCGAGTAAGGCACTGGCGCGCGCCGCGTTCTAAGCGCGGCGCGCCCTGAGCATGATCCCGAGAAGCGGCCACCGGTTTTCGGCCGAGACCATGCTCAACCAAGAAGTCTTCGGCCGGTTCGACCGGCCAGTCTGCGGACATTTCGTCCGCGATCGATGCAAGGGGTTATCGAGGACCCCGAAAAGGAGAACGGCATGAACCAAGAGGTCATGAATCTCTTCAACCCGCAGGCGCCTGCGCAGGTGTTCGATTCCATCCGGATCTCGCTTGCCAGCCCAGAGAAGATTCTGTCCTGGTCGTTTGGCGAGATCAAGAAGCCGGAGACCATCAACTACCGCACCTTCAAGCCGGAGCGTGACGGCCTGTTCTGCGCGCGCATTTTTGGTCCGATCAAGGACTATGAGTGCCTGTGCGGCAAGTACAAGCGCATGAAGTACAAGGGCGTCATCTGCGAAAAGTGCGGCGTCGAAGTCACGCTGTCGCGCGTTCGCCGCGAGCGCATGGGCCATATCGAGCTCGCCGCGCCCGTCGCCCATATCTGGTTCCTGAAGTCGCTGCCTTCGCGCATCGGCACGCTGCTCGACATGACGCTCAAGGATATCGAGCGCGTGCTCTATTTCGAGAACTACATCGTTACCGAGCCGGGCCTCACCGCGCTGAAGGAGAACCAGCTCCTCAGCGAGGAAGAGTACATGATTGCCGTCGACGAGTACGGCGAGGACTCTTTCACCGCCATGATCGGCGCCGAGGCCATTCACGACCTTCTGGCCGGCATGGACCTGGAGAAGATCGCCGGCGACCTGCGTTCGGAGCTGGCCTCGACCACGTCCGAGCTCAAGCAGAAGAAATACCTGAAGCGGCTCAAGGTCGTCGAGAACTTCATGGAATCCGGCAACCGTCCGGAATGGATGATCATGAAGGTGGTTCCGGTGATCCCGCCGGACCTGCGCCCGCTTGTCCCGCTGGACGGCGGCCGCTTCGCCACGTCGGACCTCAACGACCTCTACCGCCGCGTCATCAACCGCAACAACCGCCTGAAGCGGCTGATCGAGCTGCGCGCGCCCGGCATCATCGTGCGCAACGAAAAGCGCATGCTGCAGGAAGCCGTCGATGCGCTGTTCGACAACGGCCGTCGCGGCCGCGTCATCACCGGCGCCAACAAGCGTCCGCTGAAGTCGCTGTCCGACATGCTGAAGGGCAAGCAGGGCCGGTTCCGCCAGAACCTGCTCGGCAAGCGCGTCGACTATTCCGGCCGCTCGGTCATCGTGACCGGTCCGGAGCTCAAGCTGCATCAGTGCGGCCTGCCGAAGAAGATGGCGCTGGAGCTCTTCAAGCCCTTCATCTATGCCCGCCTCGACGCCAAGGGTTTCTCCTCTACCGTCAAGCAGGCGAAGAAGCTGGTCGAGAAGGAGCGTCCGGAGGTTTGGGATATCCTCGACGAGGTCATCCGCGAGCATCCGGTGCTCTTGAACCGGGCGCCGACGCTGCACCGCCTCGGCATCCAGGCGTTCGAGCCGATCTTGATCGAAGGCAAGGCGATCCAGCTGCACCCGCTGGTCTGCACCGCCTTCAACGCCGACTTCGACGGCGACCAGATGGCGGTCCATGTGCCGCTGTCCCTGGAAGCGCAGCTTGAAGCCCGCGTGCTGATGATGTCGACCAACAACATCCTGCACCCGGCCTCCGGCGCGCCGATCATCGTGCCGTCGCAGGACATGGTTCTCGGTCTCTACTATCTCTCGATCGTCAACCAGAACGAGCCGGGCGAAGGCATGATGTTTGCCGACATGGGCGAGCTCCAGCATGCGCTGGAGACCAAGGCCGTGACGCTGCACGCCAAGATCAAGGGCCGCTTCCGCAGCGTCGACGCGGAAGGCAACGTCGTGTCGAAGATCTACGACACCACGCCTGGCCGCATGATCATCGGCGAGCTTCTGCCGAAGAACGTCAACGTGCCGTATGAGACCGCCAACCAGGAGATGACCAAGAAAAACATCTCCAAGATGATCGACACCGTCTACCGCCACTGCGGTCAGAAGGAGACGGTCATCTTCTGCGACCGCATCATGGCGCTCGGCTTTGCGCACGCCTGCCGTGCCGGCATTTCGTTCGGCAAGGACGACATGCTGATCCCGGACACCAAGCTGAAGCTGGTTTCCGACACCGAGGCTTTGGCCAAGGAATACGAGCAACAGTACAATGACGGCCTGATCACGCAGGGCGAGAAGTACAACAAGGTCGTCGACGCCTGGGCAAAGTGCTCGGAAAAGGTCGCCGACGAGATGATGGCGCGCATCAAGGCGGTGGAGTTCGAGGACAACGGCCGTCAGAAGCCGATGAACTCGATCTACATGATGTCGCATTCGGGTGCGCGCGGTTCGCCCACCCAGATGCGTCAGCTCGCCGGTATGCGTGGCCTGATGGCCAAGCCCTCGGGTGAAATCATCGAGACGCCGATCATCTCGAACTTCAAAGAAGGCCTCACCGTGCTCGAGTATTTCAACTCGACCCACGGCGCCCGCAAGGGTCTGGCCGACACCGCCTTGAAGACGGCGAACTCGGGTTACCTCACCCGCCGCCTCGTCGACGTGGCGCAGGACTGCATCGTCAACTCCGTGGATTGCGGCACCGACAAGGGCCTCACCATGCAGCCGATCGTCGATGCCGGTCAGATCGTTGCCTCGGTCGGCCAGCGCGTGCTGGGCCGTACTTCGCTCGACGACATCAATCATCCGGTCACCGGCGACCTGCTGGTCAAGGCCGGAACGTTGATGGACGAGCGCGATGTGGAGCAGATCGAGAAGGCCGGCGTGCAGTCGGTCCGCATCCGTTCGGCGCTGACCTGCGAGGTCAGGACCGGTGTGTGCGCGGTCTGCTACGGTCGCGACCTGGCCCGCGGTACCCCCGTCAACCAGGGCGAGGCCGTCGGCGTCATCGCGGCGCAGTCGATCGGCGAGCCGGGCACCCAGCTCACCATGCGTACCTTCCACATGGGCGGCACGGCGCAGGTGGTGGATTCCTCGTTCCTTGAAGCCTCCTATGAGGGCAAGGTGCAGATCCGCAACCGCAACGTGGTCCGCAACTCGGAAGGCCAGCAGATGGTCATGGGCCGCAACATGGCGGTGCTCATCCTCGATGAGACCGGCAAGGAGCGCGCCACGCACCGCGTCGCCTATGGTTCGCGTATTTTCGTGGACGATGGCGACAAGGTGAAGCGCGGCCAGCGTATCGCCGAGTGGGATCCCTATACCCGCCCGATCCTCACCGAAATCGAGGGCAGGGTGGCGTTCGAGGATCTGGTCGACGGCATCTCCGTGCAGGAAACGGCCGACGAGTCGACCGGCATCACCAAGCGCGAGGTCATCGACTGGCGTTCGACGCCGCGCGGCAACGACCTGAAGCCCGCGATCGCCATCCAGGACGCCAAGGGCAAGGTCGGCAAGCTGTCGAAGGGCGGCGATGCACGCTTCCTGCTCTCGGTCGAGGCCATCCTCTCGGTCGAGCCGGGTGCACATGTGAAGCCTGGCGACGTGCTGGCGCGTATCCCGATGGAAAGCGCCAAGACCAAGGACATCACCGGTGGTCTGCCGCGCGTTGCGGAACTGTTCGAGGCTCGCCGTCCGAAGGATCACGCCATCATCGCCGAGATCGATGGCACGATCCGTTTCGGCCGCGACTACAAGAACAAGCGCCGCATCATCATCGAGCCGCATGACTCGACGCTCGAGCCGGTGGAGTACCTGATCCCGAAGGGCAAGCCGTTCCATCTCCAGGACGGCGACGTCATCGAGAAGGGCGACTACATCCTCGACGGCAATCCGGCGCCGCACGACATCCTGGCGATCAAGGGCGTGGAGGCGCTTGCCTCCTATCTCGTCAACGAGATCCAGGAGGTCTACCGTCTGCAGGGCGTGTCGATCAACGACAAGCACATCGAGGTGATCGTTCGCCAGATGCTGCAGAAGGTCGAGATCACCACGCAGGGCGATTCGACCTACATCCCGGGAGACCACGTCGATGTGATCGAACTGGAGGAGGTCAACGAGCGCCTGATCGAGGACGGCAAGAAGCCGGCCGAAGGTCAGCCGGTGCTGCTTGGCATCACCAAGGCCTCGCTGCAGACGCCGTCCTTCATCTCGGCCGCCTCCTTCCAGGAGACGACCAGGGTGCTCACCGAGGCTGCGGTTGCCGGCAAGACCGACATGCTGCAGGGCCTGAAGGAAAACGTCATCGTAGGCCGTCTGATCCCGGCCGGCACGGGCGGCACGATGAGCCAGATAAGGCGCATCGCCACCTCGCGCGACGAGCTCATCATCGACGAGCGCCGCAAGGCCTCCGGTGTCGAGGTCGCCGAGCCGATGCTGACCGACATGGTCAACGCCGCGCAGTAAGCGCGATGAAATGAGAAAACGAGAAAAGGGGCCCGCGCGGCCCCTTTTCGCATTTTGACTTGATGCAGCGAGGAAGAGCTATGAGCAGCAAGACCTGGACGGCTGTCGACGACTACATCGTTTCCTCCCTTTTCGAAGCGGACCCGGTGCTCGATGCCACGCTGGCGGCCAACCGCGACCACGGCCTGCCGGCGATCGACGTCTCGGCCGTGCAGGGCAAACTGCTGTCGCTGCTGGTGCGTATTCGCGGCGCCAAGAAGGTGCTGGAGGTCGGCACGCTTGGCGGCTACTCGACCATCTGGATGGCAAGGGGATTGCCGGCGGACGGCAAGGTGGTGACGCTGGAGCTTGATCCGCACCACGCCAAGGTCGCGCGTTCGAACTTCGAACGGGCAGGGGTTTCAGACAAGATCGACCTGCGCATCGGCCCGGCGCTGCAGTCGCTTGCCGCGCTGGCAGGCGAAGATACCGGTCCGTTCGACTTGATCTTCATCGACGCCGACAAGCCGAACAACCCGAATTATCTCGACTGGGCGATGAAACTCTCGCGCTCAGGCACGGTCATCGTCTGCGACAATGTCATCCGCGACGGCGCGGTCCTGAAAAAGAACAGCGGCGACGCCAATGTCGAAGGCGCTCGCGCCGCTTTTTCGTTCATCGGCGGCGAGAAGCGGCTGGACGGCACCGCCATCCAGACCGTCGGCGTCAAGGGCTATGACGGGTTTACCGTCGCGATCGTAGAATGAGGATGCCCTAATCGAAGAACGCCTCGACCACATTGCGCTTGCCCAGCATGAACGCATCGGCGACGTGCTGCAGCGGCGCGAGATCAACATCGGACGTCCCGGCACGGATGATCTCGGCGAAGCGCTTGTAAAGCATCGGATATTCGGCCTCCGGCTCGTCATGGATCATGCGCCCGTCGACGGCGAGCTTAGCGCCGCCGCCGGACAGCACCATCCTGCCCTTGTCGGTCTCGGCGACAATGTCCCAGCTTTGCGGGCCGGTCTGCAGCCAGTCGAGCTCCATCGTCACTGGCAAGCCGGTCGACGTGCGGAAGGCGACATGCGCCGCGACCGGTGCTGCGCGGTTCTCGGGAAAATCGAGCACGGCCGAGGTGATGAACATCGCAGGCAAGATGTGTGTGGCGATCGACAGCGCGTTGATGCCGGGATCGAACACGCCGAAGCCGCCAGGCTCCCAGATCCATTCCTGGTTCGGATGCCAGCGCCGCACGTCTTCCTTCCAGTTGATGGCGGCCGAAGTCAGTCTGGCCGAGGCAAGGAAAGCGCGCGCGGCCTCCACCGCCGGCGCGTAGCGCGAATGCCAGCTGGCAAAGAGCGAGACGCCGTTCCTATCGGCAAGCGTCTTGAGGTGCTCGACCTCGCTGACCGTGGCGCCCGGCGGCTTTTCGAGGAACACGTGCTTCCTTGCTTCCAGCGCGGTGCGCGCCGCGTCGTAACGGAACTGAGGCGGCATGCAGAGTGAGACCGCCTCTAGGCCGGGTTCGGCCGCAAGCATCGCTTCGATGCTGGGATAGTTCGCAATGCCGTCCACCTTGCCGTGGCGGCTGGCCGCCGCTGTCAGTTGATAGTTGCCGTCCTTGGCGACCGCCGGCAGGTGCTGGTCGCGGACGATCTTTCCCACGCCGACGATGCCGAGCTTGATGGGATTGCTGGTCATGGGAACTCCAAGGAATGAAAGGGTGTGTCTAGGCAGGGCAGGTTTGTCCGGCGAGTATGACGCTGGCCGCGCTTTTCAGATAGGCTCTTCAAAGGTGACGATCGAAACCTCGCCCTCCAGTGCGCCCTGATAGGCCGACAGATGCGGCTCGTCGTCGGGCTCGCCCTCCATGTCGCCGATCTGGTCGAGCTCGGCCTCGGCGTAACCTTCGGCGGCAAGCGATTCGAGCGCGCGGCGCACGGCAGAATCATCGTCGGGCGCCACAAGCATCACATGAACGCCTTCCGGCTTGCCGCCTTTCTTCTTCCAGACCCGTCCGGTGATGATCGTGACCGGCCGTTCTTCATTGTCGTTCACGGGCTGATTCCTCGTTTTCCCCGAGATTGTCCGATGCAAGCCGCCTTTTGGCACGAAGCCGGGCCACAGGACAGCGCAAAGCCGGTCACTTTCTTCCTCGCTCTTGAAAAAAGACGCAAGAAAATTACATGCGTTTTCCGCATGGCTGCCCAGCCCCGGATTGAGCGCAATATTTGCCCCGCCGGGGTTGACGGACCCTGGGGTTGCGAGTAGAAGCCGCGACGTCAGAACCGATGTGAGGCTCTCCTGTCCGAAGCGACACGCTTTGGAGTTTGCCTCAAACAGGGTTCGTTTTACGAGCGAAAAGACATTTCCGGCGCGCATGAAGCGGCTTCCGCTTCCTCTGCAATTTGTTCGGGCAGGACCGCGAGACGCGGTGTGTTGCCCGAATTTGCGTATGGAAATGACGCTTTGAGCGGCCCCGTGACAGGGCAGACACGGAATTGAGAGACAAGAGGGTTTAATGCCTACCGTCAACCAGCTGATCCGCAAGCCGCGCCTGGCGCCGGTGAAGCGCAACAAGGTCCCGGCCATGCAGCAGAACCCGCAGAAGCGGGGCGTCTGCACGCGCGTCTACACCACGACGCCGAAGAAGCCGAACTCGGCGCTGCGCAAGGTGGCCAAGATTCGCCTGACCAACGGTTTTGAAGTGATCGGCTACATCCCCGGCGAAGGTCACAACCTGCAGGAACACTCGGTGGTCATGATCCGCGGCGGTCGCGTCAAGGATCTGCCGGGCGTCCGCTACCACATCATCCGCGGCGTGCTCGACACGCAGGGTGTGAAGAACCGCAAGCAGCGTCGTTCGAAATACGGCGCCAAGCGTCCGAAGTAAGGGTTTCCCATGTCCCGTCGTCACAGTGCAGAAAAGCGTGAGATCAATCCGGACCCCAAGTTCGGCGATCTGATCGTCACCAAGTTCATGAACGCCGTCATGTATGACGGCAAGAAGTCGGTTGCCGAGACCATCGTCTACGGCGCGCTGGACCAGGTCCAGGCCAAGACCAAGCAGGAGCCGGTCACCGTCTTCCATCAGGCGCTCGACAATGTCGCGCCGCATGTGGAAGTGCGCTCGCGTCGTGTCGGCGGCGCCACCTATCAGGTTCCGGTCGATGTGCGGCCCGAGCGTCGTCAGGCGCTGGCCATCCGCTGGCTGATCGCCGCCGCGCGCAACCGCAACGAGACCACCATGGTCGACCGCCTCTCGGGCGAGCTGATGGACGCGGCCAACAACCGCGGCACGGCCGTCAAGAAGCGTGAAGACACCCACAAGATGGCGGAAGCCAACCGCGCCTTCGCGCACTACCGCTGGTAAAGCGCGAACGAGACTGAGAGGCACCTCCCATGGCCCGCGAATACAAGATCGAAGACTACCGCAATTTCGGTATCATGGCGCATATCGACGCCGGCAAGACGACGACGACCGAGCGCGTCCTCTATTATACGGGCAAGTCGCACAAGATCGGCGAAGTCCATGACGGCGCTGCCACCATGGATTGGATGGAGCAGGAGCAGGAGCGCGGCATCACCATCACTTCGGCCGCGACCACGACCTTCTGGAAGGGTCGCGACGGCAAGATGCGCCGCTTCAACATCATCGACACCCCCGGACACGTCGACTTCACCATCGAAGTCGAGCGTTCGCTGCGCGTGCTCGACGGTGCCATCGCGCTGCTCGACGCCAACGCCGGCGTGGAGCCGCAGACCGAGACCGTGTGGCGCCAGGCCGACAAGTACCACGTGCCGCGCATGATCTTCTGCAACAAGATGGACAAGATCGGCGCCGACTTCTACCGCTCCGAGGAAATGATCGGTTCGCGCCTCGGCGCGCAGGCCGTCGTCATGCAGCTGCCGATCGGCGCCGAGACCGAGTTCAAGGGCGTCGTCGACCTCGTCGAGATGAACGCGCTCGTCTGGCGTGACGAGACCCTTGGCGCTGCCTGGGACGTCGTTGAGATCCCGGCCGACCTCAAGGACAAGGCCGAGCAGTACCGCGAGAAGATGATCGAAGCCGCCGTCGAGATGGACGAGACCGCGCTGGAGAATTACCTCGAAGGCAAGATGCCGTCGAATGACGAGATCCGCGCGCTGATCCGCAAGGGCACCATCGCGGTCAAGTTCTTCCCGATGTTCTGCGGTTCGGCCTTCAAGAACAAGGGCGTGCAGCCGCTGCTCGACGCCGTTGTCGAATACCTGCCGTCGCCGATCGACGTGCCGGCCATCAAGGGCGTCGATGCCAAGACCGACGCCGAGATCGAGCGTCATGCCGATGACAACGAGCCGCTGTCGATGCTGGCGTTCAAGATCATGAACGACCCGTTCGTCGGCTCGCTGACCTTTGCCCGCATCTATTCGGGCAAGCTCACCAAGGGCACCTCGCTCGACAACACGGTGAAGGGCAAGAAGGAGCGCATTGGCCGCATGCTGCAGATGCATGCGAACTCGCGCGCCGACATCGAGGAAGCCTATGCCGGCGACATCGTCGCCCTGGCTGGCCTCAAGGACACGACCACCGGCGACACGCTCTGCGATCCGCTGCATCCGGTCATCCTGGAGCGCATGGAATTCCCCGATCCGGTCATCCAGATCGCCATCGAGCCGAAGACCAAGAACGACCAGGAAAAGATGGGCCTCGCGCTGCATCGCCTGGCGGCTGAGGATCCGTCCTTCCGCGTCAAGACCGACGAGGAAAGCGGCCAGACCATCATCGCCGGCATGGGCGAGCTGCATCTCGACATCATCGTCGACCGCATGCGCCGCGAGTTCAAGGTCGAAGCCAATGTCGGCGCCCCGCAGGTGGCCTATCGCGAGACGATCACCCGCACGCACGAGCAGGACTACACGCACAAGAAGCAGACCGGCGGTACCGGCCAGTTCGCCCGCGTCAAGATCATCTTCGAGCCGAACACCGAGAGCGAAGAGTTCGTGTTCGAGTCCAAGATCGTCGGCGGTGCGGTTCCGAAGGAATACATCCCGGGCGTCGAGAAGGGCATCAACAGCGTCATGGGTTCCGGCCCGTTCGCCGGCTTCCCGATGATCGGTGTCAAGGCCACGCTGGTCGATGGTGCCTTCCACGACGTCGACTCCTCGGTGCTGGCGTTCGAAATCGCCTCCCGCGCCTGCTTCAAGGAAGCCGCTCCGCGTCTCGGCGTGCAGCTTCTGGAGCCGATCATGAAGGTCGAGGTCGTGACGCCGGAAGATTACGTCGGCGGCGTCATCGGCGACCTCAACGGCCGTCGTGGCCAGATCCAGGGTCAGGAAGCGCGCGGCGTCGCCGTCGTCATCAATGCGATGGTGCCTTTGGCCAACATGTTCAAATACGTCGACAATCTGCGTTCGATGTCGCAGGGCCGCGCCCAGTACACGATGCAGTTCGACCACTACGAGCCGGTTCCGACCGCGGTCGCCCAGGAAGTTCAGAAGAAATACGCGTAACTCGAGCGGGTTGCACGAGACCTTAATTCAAGGCCCGCACGGGCAAGCAGGATTGGAGAGATCACATGGCAAAAGGTAAATTCGAGCGCACCAAGCCGCATGTGAACATTGGCACGATCGGTCACGTCGATCATGGCAAGAC
>NZ_JAIUHI010000036.1:0-19625 GCF_020165035.1 Mesorhizobium sp. CA6
CAGTGGCGGTGGCTTTGTGGCGTTCGGCAACGGCGTTGGCACGGCGACGGTCGACGGCGCTGGCTCGACCTGGACCAACACCGGCAACCTTGATGTCGGCGAATTCGGCACGGGCACGCTGACGATTTGGAACGGCGGTGCGGTTTCGGTCGGCGGCATCGTGACCATTGCCAGCCAGGCAGGCTCAATTGGCACGCTCAATTTCGGTGGCGTAGCCGGAGCGGCGGCATCGGCGACCGGCATACTCAATGCTGCGGCTGTCCAGTTCGGCGCAGGCACCGGTGCGATCAACTTCAACCACACCGACACGAACTACACCTTCGCGTCGGCGATCGGCGGTGCCGGCACGATCAACCAGATCGCCGGCAACACGAATCTCACCGCCGATTCTAGCGCCTTCACCGGCGCGACCAATGTGAGCGGCGGGCGGCTGGCCGTGAACGGTTCGCTGGCAGATTCGCTGGTGACGATCTCGGGCGGCATACTTGGCGGCAACGGCACGGTGGGCGGCATCGCGGCGCATTCGGGCGGCATCATCGCGCCGGGCAATTCGATCGGCACGCTCAGTGTCGCGGGCAATATCGACCAGGCGGCTGGTTCGATCTACCAGGTCGAACTGACTTCGACCGGCCAGTCCGATCTTATCCACGCGACCGGCGCAGCGACGATCGCCGCCGGATCGGTCCTCGACGTGGTCAAGACGGATGCCGCGCCTTACGTAGCGGGCACGCATTACACGCTGCTGCAAGCCGACGGTGGCGTCGCCGGAAACTACTCGCTCACCGGCGATATCGGCACGGCTTTCCTCGGCCTCGTCGACAGCTATGACGCCAATCACGTCTATCTCGATGTGGTCCAAAAGACCTTCGCTCAGGTTGGCCTGACGCCGAACCAGATCGCCACCGGCGGTGGCGCCGAAAGCCTGGGGGCTGGCAATCCGCTCTACGACGCAATCGCCGTACTGCCGACAGAGGCAACCGCCCAAGCGGCTTTCGACCAGCTCTCGGGAGAGATCCATGCCTCGGCCAAGGGGATGTTGCTGGAGGACAGCCGCTTCATCCGCGACGCCGCCACCAGGCGGATCAGCGCTGCGTTCGGCGATGCCGACGCAGCCGCATTGCCGGTCATGGCCTATGGTGAGGGCGGCCCCGAAATGGTCGCGGCCGACACCGATCGCTTCGCCGTCTGGGGCCAAGCCTTCGGCTCGTGGGGACATACCGGCAGCGACGGCAATGCCGCCGCCTTCGATCGTTCGACCGGCGGCCTCCTGGTCGGCGCCGATAGCCTGGTCGGGGACTGGCGCGTCGGTGCCATAGGCGGCTACAGCCATTCGACCTTCGACGCTGACGCTCGCCGTTCCAGCGGCGCCGGCGACAATTACCATCTCGGTCTCTATGGCGGCACCAACTGGGGCGCCATCGCGTTCCGCACCGGCGCCGCCTACAGCTGGAACAGCATCTCGACAAAGCGCGCGGTTGCCTTCAATGGCTTCGCCGATCAACTGTCGGCCGACTACGACGCCGGCACGGCACAAGTGTTCGGCGAACTCGCTTACAAGGCCGATGCCGGGCGCTTCAAGTTCGAGCCCTTCGCCAATCTCGCCTATGTCAGCGTTCACACCGACGGCTTCACCGAGAAGGGTGGCGGTGCAGCCCTGACCAGCGCAAGCTCAACTGCCAACGCGACCTTCACCACGCTCGGGCTGCGCGCCTCGACCGACCTGACCCTGGGCAGCATCGAGGCAACCGCGCGCGGCACGCTCGGCTGGCGCCATGCCTTCGGCGATGTCACGCCGACTTCGACTTTCGCTTTCGCCGGCGGCAACGCCTTCACCATTGCCGGCGTGCCCATCGCCAGGGACAGCGTGGTGATCGAGGCCGGTTTCGACCTGCCGATCTCGGCCAATGCCACGCTCGGCCTGTCCTACACCGGTCAGTTCGGCTCCCATAAGGCCGACAACGGCGTCAAGGCCAACCTCGACCTCCAGTTCTGATGGCGAAAGGTGAGAAGGATCGGTAGTGGCATGAGAACGCTCGGTCGACCGAGCGCCCCTGCCGGCCGAATACGGCAAGGGCTCGGGCGGCGACGCGGATTGAAGCTCCCACATCTTCCTGTCAGGGAAGTCGGCTTCAGGGAGACCGAGAGATTCATCGCTTTCGCCCACTCCAGCGCCGGCTCTTCCTACCAATCCAAGCCGAACACCAGCTTGCCGAAATGCAGGCCGCCGGCGGCCATGTAGGTGTAGGCTTCGGTCGCCTCGGTTTGTGAAAACACCTTGTCGACGACCGGCTCGATCCGGGCGGCGCCGATGGCACGGGCGGCGTCGCGCAGGTCCGAGACCGATCCGGTGTTGTTGCCCACCACCTTCAGCGCCTTGATGATGATCGGCAGCAGATTGACCGTGGCCTCGGCGCCGGTGACGAAGCCGATGGTGAACAGCGTGCCGCCGGGCGCAGTGGCGTTGACGGCGCGCGCGAAGGTGGCGGTGCCGCCGGTCTCGACGACGAGGTCGGCGCCGAGGCCATCGGTCAGTTCCAGCACCTTGCCATCCCAGTCCGGTGTCGCGCGGTAGTTGATCAGGTGATCGGCGCCGAGCGCCTTGGCCCGCTCGAGCTTCTCGTCCGAGGACGACGTGATGATGACGGTGGCCCCGGCCGCCTTGGCGAGCTGCAGGGTGAAGATCGAGACCCCGCCCGTGCCGAGCAGCACGACGACCGAGCCCGGCCCGATATCGGCGGCGCGGATGGCGTTCCACGCGGTGGTGCCGGCGATCGGCAAGGTCGAGGCCGCCTCGAAGGAGAGATGCGCCGGGACCGGCACGACCGAGTTGGCCGGCAGCGCGACATATTCGGCCAGCGACCCGGGCAACGAGATGCCGCGCATCTGCGTCATCTCGTGGGGACGCGGCCGACCGCCGATCCAGCGCGGCTTGGCGTGGGCAACAACGCGGTCGCCAGTTTTGAATGTCGTCACGCCCTCGCCCAGCGCAACGATCTCGCCGGCGCCGTCGGCGACGGGAACGAGCGGAAACACCGGGCCGGGATAATTGCCGCTCGCAACGGCGACATCGACGAAGTTAAGGCTCGCCGCACGCTGGCGGATCAGCACCTCGCCGCGTTGCGGTTCGGGCGTGGCGATGCTGGCGGCGCGGAAGGCGTCGAGCCTGGGTTGGCTGAGTTCGATGGCTTTCATGGGTTCACTCCGTGCGTGGTCGATGGACGATTGAGCGAACCTAGCTGCTGCGCTAATGCTCGATAATCGTTGGACTTTGCATTTGAGTATTGCAAATCATGCAGAAATCCGTTGAGCCCTCCGCCCTTGCCGAAATGGCGGCCTTCGCGGCCGTCGCCGAGGCGTGCTCCTTCACCAGGGCGGCAGCGAGAGTCGGGCGCGACGCGACCATCCTGTCGCGCCGTCTCCAATCGCTGGAAGAGCGGCTGGGGGTGCGGCTGCTCCACCGCACCACGCGCAGCGTGTCGCTTACCGAGGCGGGCGCGGAATTCCTGTTGCGCGTGCGCGCCATCCTGGCCTCGGTCGACGAGGCCGAGGCGGCCGCATCGGCGCATGCCGCCGGCGGGCCGCGCGGCCTGCTCAAGCTGGCGCTGCCGGGGACCTTCGGGCGCATGTGGATCGGGCCGCTCTTGCCGCAATTCCTGGCGGAGTTCCCCGAGGTCCACATCGAGGCAGAGTTCTCCAACCGCTTCGCCGATCTCGTCGCCGAGAATTTCGACGTCGCCGTACGGCTGGGCAGCCTGGAGGACTCGCGCCTGGTGGCGCGCAAGGTGGCGACGCGGCGCCGGCTGCTCTGCGCCGCGCCCTCCTACCTCGCCAGAAGGGGCAGGCCGGAAACGCCGCAGGCGCTGCTGGAGCATAGCTGCCTGGGCTTCTCCGGCTTCCAGACCTTTCCCGCCTGGGAGATGACCGACCGCGAGGGCCGGCGCGTGCGCGTCGAGGTTTCGGGGCCGTTGGTCAGCGACGACGCCGAGGTGCTGGTCGAGGCCGCAGTGCAGGGTGTCGGCCTGATGATGAGCACCGACTGGCTGGTCGGGCGCGAGCTCGCCGACGGCCGGCTGGTGCCGATCCTGGAGGACTGGACGCTGGCCGACGAGGGCGCGGTCTATGTCGTCATGCCCTCGGCCAAAGGCCAAGCCGCCAAGACCCGCGCCTTCGCCGACTGGATCGGCAAGCGCTTCGCGCCTGAGCCGCCGTGGCGAAAGTAAGCGCGAGTTAGCCGGGCATTCGCGCCGGCGATCCCGAACGCCGCGTTCGCAGGACAAGGTTTCTCGCTCCAGAAGGGGATAGCCAGAAGGGGACAGGCAGTTCCGGCGGCCGCGCCCTACCCTTTTGCCGCCAGCAAATTCGCATCCCGCGCCAGCCGCCAGCGGCCGTCATTCTCCTTGCGCAGCAGCGTCAGCGTATAGCCGGACCGCCGCACCGGCTCGCCGCCGGGCGGTGTCGCCGTCATATCGATGCGGTTGCGGATATAGGCCCAGTCGCCGAGCAGATTGAGCTCGACGATCTCGCTGTCACTGTCGATCTTCGTCTCGCCCATGTTCCTGGAGGCCGCGGCGAAGGCTTCCTTTCCGAAGGGCTCCTTGCCGGGAACCATGAAGACGACATCGTCCGTCATCAGACCAAGCACGGTCTCCAGATCGCCTTTCCGGCTCGCCGCCATCCAGGTCTCGACCGCCTGGCGGATCGCGGTTGCGTCATCGGTCATCGCTTTACCTCCTTGCAATCGTCGGCGGTCGGATTTGTCGTCAATACCTGGTGCAATCGCCGTCGCCGGCAACGCCGCGGACGAACCCGAGCGCTATCGCGCGCGTTTTGCGACGAAGGAGGTCGCCCGGTTGCGCATGGCAGGCCTAAACTTCCGCAATGAAATCGTGACGAGGCCGGGCGGCTCGCAGATCTTGCTGGTCGACTCTTGGGCAATCTGCTGGAATTGTTCGAGCCGGCCAAGAGCACTTAAGCGAGATCCATTCAGGAGAGATTAGCCGCTCGCCGACTTTCGCCAATCTCTATATGATGCCCGCCACGGTGGGGGATCGACTATGAAAAGCGCACTGGCAATCGTCACACTTGCCCTTCTAGCCACCCCTTCCGCCCATGCCGCGCCTTGCGCCTGGTCCGCCCGGATGGAGGAGGACGAAGGCGGCAGGGTGATGACGGCTTCGGTGTGCGGCGGGCCGAAGGGCGATGCGCATCTGATGCTGGCCTGCTTCGATAAGCCGGTGCTGAGCTATGATCTCGGCGCCGCGGGCGGGCAGCTGGAGCCCGGCATCGGCGGATCCTTCACCTTCAAGGCCGGCGGCAAGAGCGTGACCAAAAAGCTCGAGCTCGAGGCGATGTACAATTACTTCACGGCAGACCTGTCCGGCCCTTCCGACCCGTTGCTGGCGCTGCTGCGGGGAAAGGGCGAGGTGACGATCTCGGCCGACAAATACGGCACGGCGAGCTTTCCGCTGAAAGGCTCAGGTGCTGCGATCGGCAAGGTGCTGGCAGAATGCGGCAAGGGTTCGGGCGGCGAGGCTGATTGACTCTGCCGACGAGGGAAGACCGGGCAGCGTCAATGGCTCATTTGCCCTGCCCTTTCATGAACTGCCCGAGCAGTTCCACCGGCAGCGGGAACACCACCGTGGACGAGCGCTCGCCGGCGATGTCGTGCAGGGCCTCGAAATAGCGCAGCTGCATGGCCTGCGGCTCGGCCGCAAGCATGCGGCCGGCCTCGACCAGCTTCGCCGCCGCCTGCTGCTCGCCGTCGGCATTGATCACCTTGGCGCGGCGCAGCCGCTCGGCCTCGGCCTGCTTGGCGATGGCGCGGATCATGCTTTCATTCAGGTCGACATGCTTGATCTCGACATTGGAGACCTTGATGCCCCAGGCGTCGGTGCGCTGGTCGAGGATCTCCTGGATATCGCTGTTGAGCTTGTCGCGTTCGGCCAGCATCTCGTCGAGCTCGTGCTTGCCGAGCACCGAGCGCAACGTGGTCTGCGCCAGCTGGTTGGTCGCGGCCATGAAATCCTCAACCTGGATGATTGCCCGCTCGGCGTCGACGATGCGGAAATAGAGCACGGCATTGACCTTGACCGAGACGTTGTCGCGCGAGATGACATCCTGCGGCGGAACATCCTGGACGACCACGCGCAGATCGACCCGCACCATCTGCTGGACGAACGGGATGAGGATGATGAGGCCAGGGCCCTTGACCCCGGTGAAGCGGCCGAGCGTGAAGACCACGCCGCGTTCATATTCCCTTAGGATGCGGATGGCAGCCGCCAGGAAGATGATCACCAGCAGCGCAATGATGAGATAGGCCACGTAACCGACCATCATTTCACTCCGTTGTTGCTCGCATCGCGACGCCGCACGGTCAGCACGAGGTCGCTGACGTCGGTCACCTCAACGCTGTCGCCGGGTGCGACCGGTTCGTCGGCCCTCGCCCGCCAACGCTCGCCCAAAGCCAGCACATGGCCCTCACCGCCCTGCCAGTCGACGATCTCGACGGGCAGGCCGCGCATCGCCTCGCCGCCGACGCGCGGCGGTTTCTTGCGCGCCGCCCAGACATAGGTTCCGGTGAGCAGCGCCAGCCCGAGCGTCAGCACGGCGGCGGGGCCGATGACCGCCCACGACATGGCAAAGCCCGGCCCTTCGATCCTGAGCAGCATGGCCGAGCCGAGCAGGAAAGCGGCGACGCCGCCCAACCCCAGAACCACGGTGGGGTTGAAGGCCTCGATGATCAAGGAAGGCGATGCCGAGCACCATCAGCGCCAGGCCGGTATAGTTGATCGGCAAGAGGTTGAGCGCATAGAGCCCGAGCACCAGGCAGATGGTGCCAATGACGCCGGGCGCCACGGCGCCCGGGCTGGTGAACTCGAAGACGAGGCCATAGACGCCGACCAGCATCAGGATGACGGCGGTGTTCGGGTCGGTGATGACGGAGAGCAGCCGTATGAACCAGCCAGGCTCCAGCGTCTCGACCGGCAGCCCTTTCGTCGCCAGCACTTTCTTGGCGCCGGCGACATCGACGGTGCGCCCGTCGGCAAGCTGCAGCAACTCGGTAGTGTCGCGGGCGACGAAGTCGATGACATGCTCCTGCAGGGCGGCGTTGGCCGACAAGCTCGCTGCCTCGCGCACCGCCTTCTCGCCCCAGTCGCCGTTGCGGCCGCGCATCTCGGCGAGCGAGCGGATGAGCGCGACCGCGTCATTGGTCACCTTGGCCATCATCTCGTCGCCGGGCGGCTCGGCGACGCCCTCCTGGTTCTTGTCCTTGTCGCCGCCCGGCAGCGACGGCAGCCCGCCTATCTCGACCGGCGTCGCCGCGCCCAGATTGGTGCCCGGCGCCATCGCCGCGACATGGGTTGCGTAAAGAATGTAGGTGCCGGCGCTCGCCGCATGGCCGCCGGCCGGCGCGACGTAGCCGATGACGGGCACGGGCGAGGCCAGAATGTCGGCGATCATCTCGCGCATCGAGGTGACCAGGCCGCCCGGCGTGTCGAGCTGAAGGACGAGCACTTCGGCGTTGCGTTGAGCAGCAGTATCGAGCGCCTCCTCGAGCTGCCTGGTGCTGGCCGGCCCGATAGCGCCGTCAATGGCAACGCTCAACGCGACCTTCCCGCTCCCGGTCGAGGAGAAGGAAGAAACGGCAGCCGCGGCCAGGAGGGCAACGGCGAAAAGGGCCACCCGCGCGAAGGTCACGCTCGAAGCTCCATGAGCTCAAATATGGGTTGTGCCGTGGCGAAGTCCAATGGGCGTCGAAGGGCGCCTGCGCCAACCGTCGGCGGCTGCGGTTGGGCGCCATGCTTCAGGCCAGCGCGCTGAAAGCGCTGCGCAGCGGAATCGGTCCTGAAGAGACAAATCGGAAAAAAGCGCTCCCGGCCCGTGTCTGATCGCACGAGCCGGGGCGCGGGGCGTCAATAGTCGGAGCCGCCCTCGACGACGACCCGACGATGATGGTGCCGGTGGATCGAACTCGTGACGACCACGTCCTGACGACGGTGATGGCGATAACGCCAGCTACGCTTGCCATTGTCATAGAAGGCGACCGTGCCGTGATGGCGGTGATGCAAGCGATGGCCCTCGTCATTGATGATGATGGCGGGGCGGTGATGATAATGATGCCTGTGATGCGTCCTGATGACGACATCGGCCTCGGCCGCCGAAGCGACGGCGGGTGCGGCGACGCAGAGCGCCAGGGCAGCAAGAAGCACTGTTTTCATTGCTTTATTCCTGATTCCTGAATCATCCCTTCGGCTGGGTAAACCGCTGCCTGTCGCTTTGGTTCCGGGGAGGAAGACATGCGCCATCCGGTCCGGCGCGCGGTCGAGATCGGGTGGGAGGATGGGCCGGCGCCGCAGTGGGCGGGGGTTCGTTGGGATAGCTGAGGCACCGGCCGAAGGCGGAATGGGCACCGCCGCGTGTCAGAATATGCTCCCCGTGCGGTGACGAAATTGCGCGATCGCGGAAGGGACGGCGTGGCGCCGAAGCTGCCGCTCTCCCCAGATTACGCGATCCGCCCTCTCCGCCCAGCCACCGCTATCGCGACCGCCAACGCCACCAACCCCGTGGCCGCCGCGAAGGTGAACCCCATGCCGCCGGCGACCGCTGCCGGCGATGCCGTCGCGACATCCTTGGTGCCCACGGCGAAGGCGAACACCGCGCCCATCACCGCCGTGCCGGTAACAAGGCCGAGATTGCGCGACAGGCTCAGCATGCCCGACACCACGCCGCGCTCGGAGCTGTCGACGTCGGCCATGACGGCGGTGTTGTTGGCCGCCTGGAAGAGTTGGTAGCCGGGCGTCAGCAGGATGATCGCCGCCACGTAGCCGACGACACCGAAGACGCCCGGCAGCACGGCGAGCGCGACGCAGCCGGCGACCATCAGCACCAGCCCGGCCATGACCATCGCGGCAGCGCCGAGGCGGTCGACGACACGCCCGGCAATGATGCCGCAGAACGCCGAGACCACGGGCCCGATCGACATCACGGCTCCGGTCGCAGCGTCGCCGAGGCCCAGCGCACGCGACAGGAAAAACGGGCCGACGACCAGCGTGGCCATCATCACCGTCGAGACCAGCGCGTTCATGGCGAGGCTCGGCGCCAGCACCGGGTCGCGCAACAGCGCGAACTTGACCAGCGGCGACGCCACCTTGGCCTCGGCGACGACGAACAGCGCCGCGCCAACAATTGCCCCGCCGAGCAGCACCATGTTCAGACCACCGAAATGACCGCGCCCCATGGTCATGGCCAGCGCGTAGGCGGCAAGCGTGGCGGCAAGCAGCAGCGTCCCCAGCATATCCAAACGCGCGGCTCCCTTCGCCTCTGCGCGGTCGATGCCCGCCCCTTTGTTGCCCGGTAAAAAGCGCCAGACGGCCAGCAGCGCGACGGCGCCGAGCGCGGCGTTGACGAGGAAGATCGAGCGCCAGCCGAGAGCTGCGATCAGCACGCCGCCGAGCGAGGGTCCAAGCGCGGTGCCGATCGCCGACATGGTGCCGAGCAAGCCCATGGCGCTGCCGGTGCGTTGCTTCGGCACCGTCTCGCCGACGAGAGCTATCGTCAGCGCCATCATCACCGCGGCGCCCAGGCCTTGCACGGCGCGGGCTGCGATCAGCATCGCCAGCGACGGCGCGAGCGCGGCGGCAAACGAAGCGGCGCTGAAAAGCGTCAGGCCGGCGATCAGCAGCAGCCGGCGGCCGACGACATCGCCGAGACGCCCGACGCTGACGATCAGCGCCGTGATGGCGAGCAGATAGGCAAGCACCACCCATTGCACCGCCGCAAACGACGCGGCGAAGGCCACGCTCAGCGTCGGCAGCGCGACATTGGCGATGCTGGTGCCGAGCGAGGAGACGAGCATGGCAAGCGACAGGCTGGCCAACGCGCCCGCCGTCGAATGGCGCAGGGGCGCAGCGCGGGTTTGGGCAATGTCGGCCATGATTTCTTCTCCGTCGGTTGAACTTGCGGGGAAGATAGGAGCGCGCATGACATGGCGGAACACGCAGCGTATGCACTTGAATAGTGCATCAGACGCCATGCCGCTTTGACGAATCCGTGCTATGGTCGCGCCATGTCGCGACCCGATCTCAACCTGCTCGTCACGCTTGACGTGCTGCTTGCCGAAGGCAGCGTCGCCAAAGCCGCGCGGCGCATGAAGCTCAGCCCTTCGGCAATGAGCCGGGCCCTGGCGAGGCTGCGCGAGGCGACCGGTGACCCGCTTCTGGTGCGTGCCGGGCGCGGCCTGGTGCCGACGCCGCGCGCTGTCGAGCTCGGCGGGCAGGTCGGGCGGCTGGTGAAGGAGGCGGAAGCGGTGCTGCGGCCTGCCGAGCGGCTCGACCTCGCGCGGCTTGGCCGCAGCTTCACGCTGCGAAACAGCGATGGTTTCGTCGAGAATTTCGGCCCGGCGCTGCTCGCCCGCGTGGCTGAGGAAGCGCCGGGCGTGCAACTGCGTTTCGTGCCCAAGCCCGACAAGGACAGCGGCCCGATGCGCGAGGGCGCGGTCGATCTGGAGACCGGCGTAGTGGGCGGTTCGACCGGGCCGGAGGTGCGCGCGCAGGCGCTGTTCCGCGACCGCTTTGTCGGCGTCGCGCGGGCCGGCCATCCTTTGTGCGAAGGCCGGATCACCGCTGCGCGCTTCGCCGCCGGTCGGCACATATTGATCTCGCGCCGCGGCCTCGACCGCGGCCCGGTGGATGACGCCCTGGAGCTCGCCGGGCTGACGCGGACAGTCGCGACCGTCGTAGGCGGCTTCGCCGAGGCGCTGGCGCTGGCGCGTGGCTCCGACCTCATCGCCACGGTGCCGGAACGCTATACCGGAACGCTGCGCGAGGGCCTGTTCACCTTCACGCTGCCGGTGAAGCTCGCCGCGCTGACGGTCTCGCTCTTGTGGCATCCGAGGCTCGACGCCGATCCGGCGCATCGCTGGCTGCGCGGGCTGGTGAAAGAGGTGTGTCGCCTTCCCTCTCCGCCGTTTCGCGAGGGCGAGGAACCCATGCCCTGATACGCCGCGGCACCGCGGAACCAACCGTGCGTTGCAAGCGATGCCTTTATCATATTAGCCACTACTAACGTGTACTATCGTGCACAGGACTAACCGTTTCTGTCATGGAACCCGCGGCATAGTCAGCGCGTTGCCGGGCGCGCGTGAAACAGCCGGAGGCTCGCTTGAGCGAATTCAGGAAGTTCGCCTGCCCCCGGTGCCTGGGCGCCGGCAAGGTGTTCGAGTGCGAGACACAGGTGGCGTCGAACGGCGCATGCTGTCCCTCTGGCGCGTTGCGCGACAATTGCCCTGGACAACGGGCTTCCTGCCAGGCCTGCAACGGAACCGGCCTGCGCGGCTACGGCGCGCCCTCTTCGATAGAGGAGTAAACCCGGCAGGCTTCGCTTTCGCTACACTTGGGAGTCTTGCCTTTCATTCGTAACTTCTAATAAAATGTATAAGGGCGAGAGCGGAGCGACGGGCGCCCCGCATGACAATCTATCGTGTCGAGGAAATGGACGGCGAAGCCGTCGTCGCGGTCCATTCGGCCGCAGCAAAGACGCCTTTCGAGGCGGCTGAGAAGGCGCTTGGCCAGAAAGTCACTTTGCGCGCCGGCGCCGACAGATGGGTCCGCGTCGTCGATCTCACCGAGCGGCCGAAACCGGTCAGGCTCAGGCCCACGACATTCGAATTCAAGGCTATAGGCCAAAGGAAATAGCGCGCTCCGTTTTGCACTGGCGCCAGTGTGCACGAAGGGCGGCGAAGTCGCCGAGCAAACCGCCACGCACTTTTCCTGGCTTTAAGTGCTGGCGCCGCCCATCAGCGCGGCGACCAGGGTCGCCAGGAACACGAGCAGCCCCAAAGCGACCCGGTCCAGCCATGACCGCCGTCTGGCAAGAACCTCGAACAACCGTTTGGCCATCGCAACTTCCCCCATTCGGCGACACTCTATCACGTCTTCATGAGCGGGTCATGAAACGGCTCACAGATAGATTCGATGCCGCTTTCAAGCGGAATCCCGTCGTCGCCGGGCATCAATGCTGTACTGCCGAATTGCACCCAAAAAAAGTCGGGGTCGAAGCGATATGCCGGCCGGCGAAAAATCAGCCTATTCAAGCGGATAGGATATGCGCGGGGCTGCTTGGTGGATGTCTGAAAAGCCCGGAATTCCGCCATTTCGTGGCTTTCGCCGTGTCCCCGGCACGGCTGCAAAGCGTGCTTCGAGGACGAAAAGGCGGCTAAAAAGACGCTTCCGGGCCGCTGTCCGGCGGCGTTGACAGGGCACCGCGCCAATGGCACTCGGCAACCACTGGTCACGCCATGACCGTTGCTGTTGGGGACGGACGGGGTTTCAGCAGCTTGGCGGCGGCGCCGGACGGGCGGGCATCTTCGAGGTGCACCGCCCGCTCCTGGCCAGCCTCAATTTTCAAGCCGGATGTCGCGGGACCAAGCCGGAGCGTCACCGCCCCGATTCAACGCTTGATCGACAACGGCACCACGGCTGCCAGTTCCCGGCGCCTGTCTGGCATCGGCCTCAAATATCGCCCCAACCAGGCCTACCGACGGCATCGGCGCGTGATCGGATCGGATCTCAGAACGTGAAGTCCGAGGATGGCACTGCGGCCGTCACCGCCGAAAGCCTGTCACGTCTGGCAAGCGATGATTACGAGGTAGCGCCATATCTCGCCCTTGCAGGCAAGATGACCAGTCCCAACCTGCTTGACCCGGCCGTGATCGGCGCGATAGGCGGGGCGCAGGCCATGCAATCCGCCATGACAGACGCTATCGTAAAAGACGGCAACGGAACTACGCTGAAGGACGGCGACTCCGTCACAGATCAAGGACCTCAAGGTCAAGGGCACGTCCGAGACGGTCAAGCGCGGCACGCTGGTGAAGAACATCCGCCTCAACGGCAATCCCGGCGAGATCGAATGCAACACCAAGCAGGTGAAGGGCCTTGTTCTGAAGACGAAGTTCGTGAAGAAGGCGTGAATGCGGCGCGGCCCTTGTGGGAGATCATGCGGCCGGCTGCTTTATTGCGGCGGGAGCGCCGCCGGCTAGTCACCTCCGGAATGGAGGATCTCGGCAATTCCGGTGCTGCCGCATGTCGTCGCCCTCCCTTTATGTTGCACCGCGTTAGATTTGTTGCATTGCGATATGAGCCCGCAGGCGCAAGTCTTCCCCAAGGCGGGATACGAACGAGCTTGCGAGGTTCGTATTCGTGTCAGCATCAGCGCAGGATTTCCGGCCCGACATAGAAGGGTTGCGGGCGGTGGCCGTGGCGGGCGTCATCGCCTACCATTTCGGCCTGACCGCGCTGCCCGGCGGCTTTGCCGGGGTCGACATCTTCTTCGTCATCTCGGGCTATCTGATCACCCGCCATCTGGTCGCCGAGATTTCCGGCACCGGCCGGCTCGACCTTCTGCGTTTCTACGCCCGGCGCGCGCGGCGCCTGCTGCCGGCGGCGCTTTTCGTCATCGTCGCCACACTTGCCGCCGGCGCGGTCATCCTGTCGCCGGAAGAACAGGCGCTCTATTCCAAGGGCGCCATGTTCGCCTCGGCCTATATGATCAATCTGTGGCTGATCCGCTGGTCGTTCGACTATTTCGCCAAAGACGCCGCGAGCAATCCGTTCATCCATTACTGGTCGCTGTCGGTCGAGGAACAATTCTACCTCGCCTGGCCGGCGCTGCTGATGCTGGCCGCCTGGCTGAAGCCGGGCAAACGCTCGATCGTCATTGCAATCGCCGCGGCCGGCCTCGTCTCCTTTGTCCTCTGCGCCTGGCTGACGAGCGTATCGCCACCCTGGGCGTTCTACTTTTCGCCGCTGCGCGCATGGGAATTTGCCGCCGGCGGCCTCGCATCGATGGTGCCGGCGCGGCTGTTGCAGGAGCGTCCGCGGCTGGGGCGGGCGTTGAGCCTGGCCGGACTGGCGATGATCGGGGCCGCTTATCTCACCTTCAGCGAGGGCGCTCCCTTCCCCGGCTTTCTGGCGCTTCTGCCGGTGGCCGGCACAGTCCTTCTGCTCAAGGCGGGAGCGGCCGGCGTCAGGGACGGCACTCCTCGTTTGCGCAATTCCGAACGGAACTGCGTGAACGCCGCCCTGGCGCTGCCGCCTTTGCAATGGATCGGCAGGCTCTCCTATTCGCTCTATCTTTGGCATTGGCCGATCATCGTCTATGCCGGCATGCTGGCGCCGGAGCTAACACCCGCCGAGCGGCTCTACTGCCTTGCGCTGACACTCGCGCTGTCCATCCTCAGCTACCACCTCATCGAGAACCCGATCCGTCGCAGCGGCTGGCTGATGGCCAATGCGGCGCGGGCGCTGGTGCCGGCCCTCCTCCTGACCGGCACCGGCGTCGCAGCCGCCTACGGCAATGCCAAGCTCGCCGCGCATGATCTCGACCCGCGGCAGCGCATCATCGCCGCGAGCGCCGCCGAACCCTCCACGGCCCGCGCCAAAGCAGGCTGCGTGCTGGACTACGAGACGGTCACGTCGATCCCCTGTGTGTTCGGCGACGGCGGGCGCACCATAGCCCTGTTCGGCGACTCCCACGCTGACCACTGGTCGACGCCGCTGATCGAGGCGGGCCGGAAAAACGGCTACCGGGTGATGACCTGGCTGAAAAACTCCTGCCGCGCCTCGCGCATCAGCGTCTGGTCGTCCGAGCTGAAGCGCGCCTACGCAGAATGCGACCGCTGGCGCGAGCAGGCGATCAAGGAGATCATCCGCGCAAAGCCAGCGCTGGTGGTCATATCGGAACTGGCGCTGAGCAGCGGGCGCAAGATGGCGGGGCGCGACGGCGACATGGACAGTCAGGACGCCGACTGGCGGGCCGGCCTGCGCTCCACGCTCACCAGCCTGAGCCAGGCCGGCCTCAAGGTCGCCTTCATCCGCGACGTGCCGTTCAACAACGCGAATATCGACACTTGCGTGGCGCGGGCGCTTTGGCGGAACGAAACACCCTCGCGCTGCGACCAGACGCGGGCCTATGCCGCCAATGATAAGATGGCGGGGGTGGAGCGCGATATTGTCGACAGCATCCCCAACGCTGCTTACGTCGACCTCACCGACCGCTTCTGCAGCGCCACCATTTGCCACGTCTTCATCGACGGCAAGCTCGCCTTCCGCGACCGGCACCATATGGCGACACCCTTCGCGAAATCGCTGGAGCCGGACGTGGAGAAGAGGGTGATTTCCAAAGTGGGAAGGTGATGCTGCCAATCTCCCCCTTGTGGGCTACGGCATGCACACATTTCCAAGCGGCTGGCCTTTGGCGATAGCGTGCATGGCAGCTTGGCGCATGCATTGTCCTATGTAGCGCTGGTCGACCCCCACTCCGTCTCGGCTTCGCCGAGCCACCTCTCCCCCGATCGACGGGGTAGAGGAAAGGCGCCAAGCTTTTGCCGTCAACGTCCGTCCAGCAACACTCCCTTCCTTTCCCTCCGGAGGGGGGAAAGGTGGCACTGCGAAGCAGCGACGGATTGGGGGAACCACCTGGCAATCAAGCTTCGGCCTGATCAGTCACGCCAGTCACAGAGGTTGTGTGCGTAGCGTAGTCGTTGTGGGGAGAGATCAGCAGCTCATGCCCCCTCACCCCACCACAACGACAAAATGCTTCGTCACCGGCTCGAGGATCTTCCACGTCCCTTTGAAATCGGCCTCGACCACGAAAGCATCGCCAGGGCCGACCTCGACCGGCTCGCCGCCGTCGGGCGTGATGATGATGCGGCCGGCGATCATGTGGACGAATTCATAATCGGTGTAGGTGGCGTGATAGGTGCCGGGCGAAGCGCGCCAGGTGCCGGACATCACCTTGCCGTCCCCGGTGGTGTGCTGCACGGCCGTCTGCATGGTCGGCCTACCCTCCACGACGATCCAGCCCGGCAGGTCGCCGGCCTCGGCATGCTCGACGGCGCCGAATTTGAGAATGGTCTGCTTGGTCATGGGAGCTCCTGCGGTTGAGATTTACGTCAGGTGTGGCATAGCCGATGGCGCCAAGGTGCGCGAGTGATGCTGCGACATCGCGCGACGCGCTATTCCCGCTGGTCCGTGCGCCCTTGCGAGGGAGCGAGCGTTTTCCCGCATTTGCGAACGGGCTCGTCCCCGAGACAGGGGCCGCGCATTTTCCTCGGAACACCGGCCCCGTCGAAACCGTTTATCCCCTGAAGGGGCGTCCTGCAACTCAAGGAGGCAGCGATGAAAAAGCTTCTGCTTGCTTCGATGATCGCCATCGCCTCGGCGTTCGCGATCGCGCCGGCCAGCGCCGGCAGCGTGCAACTCGGTATCGGCGTCGGTCCAGGCTATGACGACGACTATTATGGCGGATACTACCCTCACCGTTATTACCGGCATGTCTACGATGATGACGACTACTATGTCCCGGATCGTGAACGTTATGTGGTCCGCTATCATAGCCGGTATTATGGCGATAATTGCCGGGTCAGAATCGTGAAGCACTGGCGCCATCACCACCGCGTCATCGAAAAAATCCGCATCTGCGAGCGCTGACCGAGCGGTGCCCATGATTGGCTGATCTCCTACTCGCGAGGGAGATGGCCGCCCGCCCATCCCCAGGGATGGGCGGGCGAATATTAGCGATTTGGAACATAACCTGCCTCCGGCGCGTTTATGGGGTGATCAACTCCAGGTAGGAGGTAGTCATGAAAACGCTCCTGCTCGCCTCCGTTATAGCCATTGCGTCGGCATTCGCCGTGATCGGCCCGGCCAATGCCGGACGCCTAGAATTCGGGATCGGCATCGGGGACGGTTATTACGACGACTATTACAACGATTACGGGCCATATTACGGTGACGACTATTACAGTGACCCCTACATGTATCGGCCGTATTACCACCAGTATTATAGCTACAGGCCGCATTACTACCGGAATTACTATTTCCGGCATCACAGGCGCTGCCAAGTCGAATATGTGAGACACTGGCGTCATCACCACCGGGTCTACGAGGCGATCCGCGTCTGCAGGTATTGAACCTCGCTGGCAACGAGGGGCTGGCTTGTTGGCCGCTTTTTGCGACCTGTCCTCGAGGGTGACCACGCGCTGCGAATATTAGCGATCGGGAACATACGCTTGCAGCGACCGTTTATTTGGTAATCGGCCTTCAGGAGGAGGTTGCCATGAGAAAACTCTTACTTGCTTCGGCGATTGCCGTCGCCTCCGCCGCAGCCACGGTCGCGCCTGCGGATGCACAGTTCTTCGGGCCGTTCGGCGGCTTCAGCCCGTTCTTCGGTGTCCCGTTCTACGGCGGCGGCCCGTTCTACGATTACGGCGGCCGCTATTATGGACCGCGCTACTATGACGACTACTATCCCGGCTACGTGGTCCGGTATCCGCACTACCGGTACCATCGGTATTACAGGCACTACTACATCTATCCCCATCGGTACCACCACAGGCATCATCATCGGCACCATCACAGGCATCACCACGGGTATTATTACCGGTATTAGCGGGCCGGCGGACTGATCTCCCTCCTCGTGGGGGGAGATCGTGTCGGCGCCTTGCAAATTCCCGGCAAAATGCCATCTAATTCTCCGGCATCCACGGAGAACATCCTTGACGCAGCGAAGCGGCAGCGCCGACCTGCCGCTGCATGGCGGGCGGGTCCCGAAGTGGCTGGGCGATCGGATGACGAAGCTCGGCGCAGTGCTGTGCGAGGCGATCATCCACCACTACGGCCGCGATGAGCTTTTGCGGCGTCTGGCGCATCCCTTCTGGTTCCAGTCCTTCGGCGCCGTGATGGGCATGGACTGGCATTCCTCCGGCATCACCACCTCCGTCATCGGCGCGCTGAAGCGGGGGCTCAATCCGCTCAGCAATGAGCTCGGCATCCATGTCTGCGGCGGGCGCGGCGCGCATTCGCGCAAGACGCCCGGCGAGTTGCTGGCGATCGGCGAGCGCGTCGGGCTGGACGGCGATGCCCTGGCCACCGCCAGCCGGCTCGTCGCCAAGGTGGACAGCGCCGCCGTGCAGGACGGCTACGACCTCTATCTGCACGGCTTCATCGTCACCGATGACGGGCGCTGGGTGGTGGTGCAGCAAGGCATGAACGGCGATGCTCGCCAGGCACGCCGCTACCACTGGCTGTCGGAGGGGCTCAAAAGCTTCGTCGACCAGCCGCATGCGGCGATCGAGGGCGAGCGTCAGGGCGAGATCGTCAACCTGACCGACCGTCGCGCCGAGAAAGCCCGCGGCGGCCAGATCGCGCTGCTCAAGACGATGAGCCCGGAAAAGATCCTGACCGAACTGGCCGTGCTGGAACCGCAGCCGGAGCCTGAACCGGCCGCGCAGCCGCTGCTGCCCAACCTAGTCATGCCGGCGCATCACGAAGTGCGCGAAAGCGACATCGTCATGCGCCGCCTGCACGGCAACATCGCCTCGGCCATCGAAAGCGGCCCTAAGGATTTCCCGGAATTGCTGCTGGTCCCCGGCGTCGGCCCACGCACGGTGCGGGCTCTGGCCATGGTGTCGGAAGTGGTGCACGGCGCGCCCTATCGCTTCTCCGACCCGGCCCGCTTCTCCCTCGCTCACGGCGGCAAGGACCGCCACCCCTTCCCCGTGCCGCTGAAAGTCTATGACGAGACGATCACCGTGCTGAAATCGGCGGTGGGCAAGGCCAAGCTCGGAAGAACCGAAGAGTTGGAGGCGCTGAGGCGGCTGGACGGCGAGTCGCGCAGGATGGAGCGGTATGTGACGGGGCCGAGTCTGAAGGAGATCGTGGCGGGCGAGATGGACCAGTCGCATTTGCTGGGCGGACGGAGCGTGTTCGGGTGGGAGGGGAAGCCTGAGGGTGGCGAGGAGCCAACCTCCAAAACGCACACCGGACTCCGCAAATAACGTTGAAGGTCAGCGCCTCTGCAAGTTCACGTCAGCAATCTCACATCGTGATTCACTTTGCTTTTGCCAAGCTCTTGATTTGGCCGCGTCCATCTCGCTCCCTACCCAACCTTCCTCCCCATCATCATCCCGTAATGCACCGCCAACAGATCCAGCCCGACCTTCAGCAGCTTCACAACCACGTCGCGGCCATCGCCGCTGCGTTCGGCGATGGCCTTCACCGACTGGCCTTCGAGGCAGATTTTTCGGACCACTTCAGCCACTTCCCAATGGGCAAGGGCAGCGGCAGCGTGGGCATACGCCCGGCCGGCTGAGAGCACCCGGTCCGGGACGCCGCCGCCGATCCGGCCGCTATCGACTCGCTCGCTCCAGGATTGCGGCTGCAGGCCCTCGCGCTGGCTGCGCTCGAAATCGTCGCGGAAGCGCTGGCCGGCCTCGCGCTGCTGGCGGCTGAGCGAGGTGATGCCGGTGAGCGGATCGACATTGCGCAGACGCACCACGCCGCCAGTGGAGGTGTAGCCGCCGTTCGAGACTTCATAGACGCGCCGTGCCTCGGCCGTACCGGTGGTGAGGCGCTGACGGGCGAAGGCGTCCGTTTTAAGCGCGAAGTCGTGACCGACCTCGCGGCGGATGCGCACCTGCTCTGCCTCGCCCTTAGGAAGTTTTGGCGGCTGGGGTTTTTTGACGGCTTTGCGAGGCATGGGCGGGTCCTTGGGTTGGGTGGGACGTGTCAGAACCTGGGTTCCTTGCCCCGCCAAGGGCGGGAGAGAGGTGTCCGCGAAGCGGCCCG
>NZ_JAIUHI010000037.1:0-1192 GCF_020165035.1 Mesorhizobium sp. CA6
AAGGGCTTTGCACAGAATCGGATCGGTGATTCCATGCGGATATCCGGCGAGGAGGGATTCGCGATGGTCGATCGAGTGCTTGGCCAATTGAGCCTAGCGGACGGTTTTGCGGCGTCGGATGAGACGATCTTCGACCTGATAGCGAAGGAACTGGACTGGGCGCCGATCCGAACCTTGCTTGGTCATCGCAGCGGTCCTGGCTCTGGCAACACCAGCTATCCAGCCGAGCCGCTGGTGCGTTGTTTGCTGCTGGGCGTGTGGCATGGGCTGAGCGATCCCGCGCTTGAAGCGCAAATCCGGGACCGGCTGTCGTTCCGCCGCTTTGCCGGCTTCAGCCTTTCGGATCGCACGCCTGATCACTCGACGCTGTGGCGTTTCCGCGAGGAACTGACGCGCGAGCGTCTGATCGACAAGATCTTTGAGGAGATCAATCGCCAACTGGAGGCCAAGAGCCTGATCGTCAAGCGCGGTACCTTGGTCGATGCCACATTCTTGCAGGCTCGCGGCCGCCCGCCCAAGCAGCCCAAGAAGGGCCATCATGGTCCGATCAAGCCGTCGTCCGACAAGGATGCGCGCTGGGGCAAGAAGGGCAAGAAGAGCACCTTCGGCTACAAGATGCACATCGGCGCTGACCAGGCGCACACCATCATCCGGCGCGTCGAGGTGAGCGACGCCTCGCTCACCGACACCGAGCCGGCCGACCAGCTGATCTGCGGCGACGAGAAGGCGGCCTATGGCGATCAGGCCTATTACACCCACGCCAGGCACGATCGGCTAGCCGAGGCCAACATCAAGGATCGGCTGATGCGGCGGGCCAACAAGCATCACCCCGAGCTGCCGCCGCGCCAAAAGCTGCGCAACCGGCTGATCGCCAAGGTGCGCGCGGCGGTCGAGCGGCCGTTCGCCGTATTCAAGGAGCACTATGGCATGCGGCGCGTGCGCTTCTTCAACCTGGCCACCAACCGCACGCAGTGCATGCTGGCGGCCTGCGCCTACAATCTAAGGACCATGATCGGCGCCCTCTTTCCACCTGCTGAGAGACGAGCATGAGGAGGAGTGCGTCCGCAGCCAAGCGGATTGGCCGCCTAACCCGGCAAATGCCCCGCAAAGCCGCCCAAAACCGCTCCCATGGCCTTCAAAAAACGCCTCATTAGCCCAACAAACAGAATTCACTCTCCCGTGCAAAGCCCTC